>CAYOMI010000115.1:0-5476 GCA_964405005.1 uncultured Planctomycetales bacterium
CTCAATAAATGTATCCACTGAAAATTTTTTATGAATAACGACCATTCCTCTCCTATATCCTGCCAATGCACGTGCATTATAACAGACCCCGCTTTAATTGCCAATAACAAGGTCACGATGCTGATCCAGGTATTGGTCAAGAGGCACCCTAAAATGGCGCTGGCGCGGTTTACCTGGAGGGCCCAGGCGCAAAACAAGGCGGCAACCGGCCCGGTTCCGGGAAAGATGCCTAAGAAGACGCCCAGCCCGAAACCCAAGGCAATTCTCTGCGGGGTATCGTCAATCTTGAAAAGCTTAAAGTATGCCAGCCGGAAGAAATTCTTAATTGCCTTTGGATAATTCATCTATAGTTTTATCGATGTTTTCCTGAATGGAACTTTTAGTCCCGGCAGAGAGTCCCTCTTTTATTTTATCCCTGAATTCCCCCTTCAGCCACATAATTCTTGGCGCCCGGGGTATGCCCCCTACTAAAAAAGACAGGTCTATATAAGGTTTTTGAATTTTCGTCAGCCTTAAAAGCCTCCTGAAGGTAGCGGATTTATTGAGGAGTTGCGTAGAAATCTTCAGATATAATTTACCTTCCAGATTTGTATTTGTGCTCCAGGACGCCCCGAGCATAAAATCTTTATTGAGCATCTCCATCTGCTTAACGATGGTCCTCTCTTTGGTCAGGGAGAAATTGACGCCGATGCTTTCAAAATCTTTATTCAGGGGCGGTAATTTGATAACCTCCTCTATTGCCTGCAGGTCCGCCGAACCGTCTTTGATGTAACAGCTACCTTCCAGAAATTCCTGGCGTCGATTATCAAAGGCGATATTTACCTCCATTTTCCCGGACAACAATTTGTCGCTGATATTGCTATCTTGCATTAATGTTTTCACATCAAGTCCCTTGCCTTCCATGGCGAAAGTAAGCGACGGTTTATCAGTGATAAGCAGATTTAGTTCTCCCCCCAGAGGGGCATCATAGCCCAGGAGGCGAATTCCTCTAATATTGATTCTATTCTTTTCAAGGTGAATCTCGGATTTCAAATCCTGGAATTTTAATTTTTGCATTCCAGGCGCAGCACCCTTAGTTAATTCTAGGCTGGAGGCGCTAAAAGTTTTTCTCTCCGGATTAGCATAATCAAAATAAATATCTTTCAAAAGGGCACGCAGGTCAAGAGAGGTATCTTTTCTCGTATAGCGGGCGTTTATTTTAAGGTCTCCCGTTAAATAACTGGTTATCTTACCGTTAAATTGAGCCTGGAGTTTTGTTAAGGGCAGGTTGTTTGACTGGAAATACCCTTCTAGGAAGTCTGCTCGTAGGGAGAATTCAGGCTGATCCGATATTTTTGCGCTCAATTGCATATCCAGGGGCAGGGAGTCCAGCAGCAGATGCGCCTGATTGAGCAGAAAGAGTCTATTTCCATATTCGAATTTGCCGCTAAATCCCTTTATAGATAATCCCTGGCATCCAAAAAACATGCCGTTTAAGGATATTTTGGCATTGTCCAGAGGGCCGTTAATATCCATGGCCAAAAATACATTACCGTCAGCAGCAAAATTTTCTTTCAGGAAGTTGATATCTCTAAGCAATACCGCAGAATTAATAAACTTTATATCTAAGAAGGGATTCTTTTCTTTAAAGCCCTTAGTTACGCCCGTGCCTAAAACTTGGCTTTCTCCGAAAGACAAGGAAATCAAATTTATGTTTAAATTATCCTGCGCTATATTTCCTTGGGCAGAGCATTTTATTTCTTGCTGGATGGTCTGGGTCTGAAGCATTCTGGATAATGCCGGGCCTTCTGGCAGGCGCAGATTAAATTCGAGGGTGCTGTTGAAATTAAATTTCTCCCATTCCCGGCTTATCCGGCTGTCCTTAAGTAAAATGCGCATATTTTTTTCCAGGAACCCGCTATCCCGATAAGTAATTTCTGTACTTTTTATGGTGATCATTACTGCGTCTTTGAATATGCTCGCAAGAGGAATTTTGAGCAGGGGTGCTTTTTGCAGATATCGCTAAAGATAATCTGTGGGCCTAGGCCATTGGTTTCTTTAGCGATGAATAGGTAGGCTTTATTTATGCGGATGAGGGGTACCAGTCCTCTCTTGGTAAAAAGAGGCAATAGCCTTATAGAAATGAAGATATCTTCGGCCCCGGCCGCGGGTTTTATCTCGTTATGATCGTAGACACAGGCCCCTCTTATATGCAGGCCGCTTAAGAAATTAAAAGAGATACTCTGCAGCGTAAATTTATAGCCGAGAGTGTCGCTGAAGTAATTTAATAATTTTGATTTTGATTTGGATAAGGAATAAGAGATAAGCGCCTGAAAAGAAACGGCAAGTATCAGAAAAAGAATTATAACTTTCAGTATGCCTTTACGGCTTAATGGCAATGATCGGCTCCCCGTTTTTAAATACTTCGATCTTGTCTACGTAATCCACAGTTTCGTAGGTATTGCCTAAAATCGATTTATAGGTTTTATTTTTAGATGCCGTGAATATTAAAAATACAGGTTTGGCAAATAATTTTTCTTTCAACCTCTGGGTCAGCGCCGGCTCATCGGTGTATTTATCCAGCGCCCGATAGACCATGGCCTGGGCAAAAATAGTATTCTGGGCATCCGGATATTTGCTGATGTAGTCGCTTAATTGCACGATGGCATTACGGTAATCATGCACTTGAAAGTAATATTCTCCGATGGCAAATTCTATTTCCCGCAGACGGGGAGACTTCGGGTTTTCCTCTGCATACTCCTTTAATTTAAGGAAGGCAAAATCATCCTGCCCGGCTTTTACGTCTTCTCTGATCTGGCTATATTTAGGGTCAAGAATAGCGCTGCAAGATAGGCTAGCGAAGATTAGCAGGAGAATAAGAAAATCGTTTTTTTTCATGTTATTTCTCCTTTTCCCAGATCATTTTATATCGCTTTTAGGTGTATGCCGGCGAGTCTTTCCAGGCCCCCTTCTTCCTGAATCCAGCCGTTGTGCAGGCCGTATTTTTCCATGTCTAATTTAGCATTTTCATATTCCTCGTGGGTTAAGGCGCGGTTGAGTTCTCCCAAGGCAAAGGCCCTATAATAAGGATGGTATTGGCTCATCAGGCTGACGTAGGTGTCTGGGGAAAGTTCCTGCGCAATAAATTTCATTATTTTTTGCGTCCCTGCTATCCCATGAGGAAGCACCAAGTGTCTGATCACTAGCCCCCTTTTTATTATACCCTGATTATCAATATTAGCAATGCCTACCTGGCGGTGCATCTCTTTTACTGCTTCTTGATTATATTTAGGATAATTCGGGGCATTTGAATACTCAACGGCCATACTACTATCGCTATAGCGCATATCCGGAAGGTAGATGTCCACGACCCCCTCCAGGAATTTAATTACCGAGGCCAATTCGTATCCGCCGCTGTTATAGACCAGGGGAATTTTAAGGCCCTGGGGAACCGCGATGCTTAGGGCTTTGAGTATCTGGGGCATCACGTGGGTAGGCGTGACTAGATTTATATTGTGGCAGCCAATTTTCTGTAACTCTAGCATAAAACTAGCCAGTTCTACCGGCGTTACCTCTTTGCCCTCTCCCTCTTGGCTGAAGGGGTAGTTCTGGCAATATATGCAACTCATATTACAATGAGAGAAGAAAATCGTTCCTGAGCCGAATTTAGCAGATATCGGCGGTTCCTCTCCGTGATGGGCTAGGAAGGTAGAGACTTTAGCCAGAACCCCGGTTTTACAGAATCCCCTTTGGTTTTTTAAGCGGTTGACCTGGCATCTCCGGGGACAGATAGCGCAGCAGGCAAGCATCTTCTCTGCTTCTTTTGCCAACAGGTCTAAGTCGGCGCCAAGATAAGAAGGATAGCCAGGATTATCCAATTTGGCCACGGTAAATTTCCCTGATTCTGTTGAAGATGGCAATATATTCCGGAGTTTTATAATCCGGATAAGTACATTCCCAGGGCTGGAAGGTTTTGCCCTGATAGATTAAGGTAACCTCGGCATAGATACCCTTATTGAGATAGATACGGTGTTTATAGTCTTTAGTTGAGGCCAGAACCAGTTTAGCGAGTTCTAGATACCCGGGGTCAATATTGATGGTGCGTTTGCCTTGATGAGATAATATCTTTTCTATTTTATTAGTGGCTATTTTTATCTCGGAGAGTTCTCTCGGGAGGATCAAATTCCTGAAACTGATAAATTTCCTTTTTAAGTCAGTGCCAAACTCTTTTTCATAATAGTCGGTATGTCCAAAGGCAAGGACTGCGCTTTCAAAATCTATCTTGCCCCAGCGTCGGGAGAGAATCTCCTGCGCTTTCTTGACGCAAGAGACATCTTTAAAAATAAACCCGCTGATTAATTTTACCGGAGGGTGTTTGTGTATCTTGCCCATGAAAGGCCTTAAAGAAGTGATGGTCAGGGTAAGAAGCGACTGATGTATTGAGAAATTTTTTGGCGTTCGCCCTCTTTTATCTCATTAAAGAAGACGGCTATATTAAACCCTCCTTCGGCTTCATCCTCGCTTCTGACCACCACGCCTTTGCATTCGACATTACAGGCTTTGGCCCCGTCGCCATTTTTTAAGGGGAGGCTTAGTTTGACCATAATTTTGGTAAAGGCAGGGATGTATTTCTCAACGTGGCAATAGGCGCCCAGGCAACTTATGTTTTGGGTAGCCGTAGAAAAATCGTAACCGTTGGTCGCTATCTTAAGTGGCAGGCGCTGTTGGATTCTGGGGTATTGCCTTCTCTCGGCTTTTAGATGGCGGGTCATTTATTTTCTTCCTTTGCTTTTTCTTTTGTTTTACGCCAGCACTTTTTAGTGCAATAGAACTTGCTATTGCGATAATAACGTTTTATTTTTTTAAGGGGTTTTCCGCAACCGAGGCAGTTGGTCTGTTTTTCCTCTACGGGTTTTTCCACGGCTGCTGCTTTTTTTACCTCCTCTGTCGCCATCTTGCCCTTCCTCTCTGAAGTAGGGATTTAGAGTTTTCCCAAACGCATGTCTATATAATCCTTAAGATAATTTTTCTCTTGAGGATTAAATTCTAAGAATTCTACCCCCAGGCGGTAATTATCCGAATGTGGCAAGGGAGATGACCAGGTAATCATGCCTAGAGGCCTGAGGACGCGCGAGAGCACATTAATTTCCAGGTTGAGCGTAGTTTTAGGGGCGAGGAACCTATTGTTGAGAAACCCTACGCCCCCCATACTGATATCATCGCTGAGGGTATTATTGAATTCCCTTTCGCCGCAGATTTGATAACGCAAAGGAGAATGCAACCTGATACGCGGGGTGAGTCTTTTTTCCTCAAAGCCCATAGCCATTTTATCCCCTTGCTTGGCGAGGAAGCCGTGGCTTTTCTCCTCCGGGTCAGTAACGACTATAACATAGATTTAAAAATATGTCAATAGACACTAAAGGCTATTTACAAATCTTATAAGTTTGCTATAATAAGTAAAGACATAAGTTATGGAGCGAAGCGAACATAACTTATC
>CAYOMI010000116.1:0-5462 GCA_964405005.1 uncultured Planctomycetales bacterium
TCTATATACTTGTATTTAAACTGAGGTGGATCGGGTTCTAAGGGGGGGATTCCATACAGTTTTCTTAAGGATACTTCTATTACAAATAAGCACACAAATAATAAAACTATTGAGATAGTTAGAGGGTGCTTTAAAAGGTGTTTTTTCATATCCGACATATCGTTACAATTCTTAACTTTCCCTCTCTTGAGGAAAAATCACTGTACTTATTTTTTTGACATTCAAAGAAGTATTTAGGGGCCTTTTGTCTATGAGAGGGAGAGTTCGAATATCTATTGGTTCTATTAAATCCTTACTAAATCCATACTCATTAGCAATAGACAAACCGAAATCATACCTGCTCATTATTGCAGGGTTGGCCAAATGATATAATTTTTTGAGATTACTGCTTATGGCTTTGCGCATACCATCACATGCCATTTTTACCTCTGTTGGATTGAATATTTGGTTGTAAGCTGCTTTTATTTTTTTTCTCTCCTTTAGCCTTAAAAATATTTCAGCGAACATCCCACCCTCTTTTAAATTCCTGCTGTAGGTCTTACTTAATCTTAAAATAAGGTAATTCTCTAAATTATTTTTCATAAATTCTTCGACTTGAAGCTTAAAATCGCCGTAGTAGTTTATTGGTTCGGGCGCATCCTCTTCTGTATAATTGCCCTTCTGACCGTCAAAAACCTGGTCCGAAGATAGAAATACGGGTTTTATCTTTCTATCTGTTAAGTATTTAATAAATTCTATCGTCTTCTCTACATTTATCTTGTGTGCTTCCTCTTTATTCAAGAAACATTCATCTATATTTGTTATTGCAGACGCTATAAGAACTTCTTTGCATTTATCAAATAAAGAAAAGCTGTCTTTCTTTAAATCAAACCTTACAAGTTCTTTCTTCCTTACTGAAAAATAAGTTCCTATAACATCTTCTTTATTACTTTTTAGTGTCTTGTAAAAATTGTATCCAATAAGCCCCGATGCTCCTGCAATGCCTGTCATTATACGAAAGCTAGATGCTTTTCTTCTATGTTTAGGTAGTCAAAAATAAGTTTATTTTTTGTATTTGCCACGCAATGGTGGTTGCAATGGAGGAAAGGATTAATTTTAAAAAATTTATTCTTACCCGTAAACCAAAAATCCTTAAAGCGTTGATTTTTTATTGAGCCGATTAATCCCTCATCAAGATTATAAGCCTTATCCTGGCAGGAATATACATTTAAGTCTGCCCCTATAATAGGAAGAATTTGAAGATACGGGCACCAGGTATAGTCTTTTTTAAATTTTTCATTTAATTCGTGATACGAATCGAATATTTCAAATTTTTGGCTTGCTAAATCCTTTATGGCTTTTTCTACTTGTAGCTTTACTTTATTAAATATTTTTTGGTGATACTTATTGTTTTTTACTCCATCATTACTTACTATACAAGGTGATATCTTTACGCTATCTACGCCAGTATTTCTTACTCTATTAATAAATCCATATATATGGGACGCATTATTTTTATCAATTATTAAACTTACACCTAAATAACATTTACTACCTAGTTTTCTAAAATTTCCCATATTGCGCATTATTTTTGTAAATTCTCCTTTGGGAACTTTTCTATAGAAAGAATAGCTTTTATCATCCCAGCCGTCCATCGAAACCCGCAACCAGCTGCCATAATGAGCAAAAATTTCTGCCAACTCCTCCTTTAATAATGCCCCGTTAGTTAAGGCCGAAAATCTTACAGGAGTTTGGGACAGCTTTTTAACTGCGTCCAATAAATAAGGATAACAAAATGGTTCTCCCCCGCCGCTGAAAGTAACAGCCCTGACTCCCATTTCAACTATGTCATCTATTATCTGGGCCATCTTTTTCTGCGGTATGTAATCTTTCTTTACCATATCTTTGCCAAGTTGCAAGTTGCCCCGCCTATATGCGCAATACCAGCAATTATGATTGCATCTATTTGTTGGTTTTATCCTTATATGGATAGGTGAAAATATCTTAGTTGTGGTCTTAGGCAGTGAATCTATTTTATCTTTAAAATGGAATATTTTCATATTACTATATAAATGCCCCATAGAAATATCTTTTAGATATGCTTCATTTGAAATATATAAATTCGTAGTCGCCGGTATAGCCAAATTCATTAAATAGCCACACCCATTCCTGAGGCCTGAAAAAAGATTCGCAGGTTAACGCCCAGCATTGCAGATTAAATAATTCTTCCTCATTGCGATAACTCTCTACGGTTATGTATTTATCTTTACCCGTCCTTTCTATTTCCTTCAGCGCCGATTTGATATCGTATATGGCTAAGTTATGTAGAGTTGTAAACGATACTGCCAAATCAAATTCTTTGTCCTTAAAAGGATGGCGGCTCTGGGCCTTATGCACAAATAAGCTCTCCCTTATCTCTTCCAGAGAGTTTTCTATCGCATAAGCGGATATATCAAAACCTGCGATATGCGCTTTTGGCAGCAGTTTTTTAAACTCATAAAGTAAATACCCCTTCCCGCACCCGATATCTAAAATCCTGGCCTTATCTTTTAAGCGGTATATCTTTATCAGTTTTTTCGCTATTGGCGCCCATCTGCCGTCATATCGGTATCCGCCATATCCATATTTTCTTTTTCCGTCCCAAAAATCTTTATCGTATTTACGCGCCACAGCCATGCACCTTATTTTATCGTCCTTCATCCTCCCCAGATAATCCCTTTTTATCCCTTGGTGCACAGCCGTTACGATATTCAATAACTTTCCCATCTTTTATTGCCTTTCTAACCTTGCGTCATATTAACGCAAGCTATAATTTTTTAAGATACCGCCTCTTGCTTATAATGCCTGTGGATCTCTTTAAAATTAACGCGCTGAATCAATTTGGCCAAACCGGACAACGAAAGGCCGTAGATATTCTTGCATTTATTAATCATGGCTACCTGTTCGGGTCTATGATACATTTCTATCGAATAGTGTTTTGACGTCTCTATTAAATCCGGGTCAACCTCAAAATTTTGACTTTCGATTGATTTGAAATCATATTTAAAATAACCGTTATATTTCTTCGCTACCATATCGAACAAGCCGGATTTACGCATCAGGTTGAATTCTTTAAGTCCACCGAGGTAATCATTTACTTTTTCCGTCAATAAGCCGTTTTCCTTTATAAAACAGCGCACCGCCTTATGGAAAACTTCACTGGTTTCCCTAAAGTCTAAATAACAAAGAGCCTTGGTGATTAAAATTTCATTCTTACCCAACTCGCCGTTTAAGTATTTTTCAATAACCCCCGGCTGCTGAAGAAACGCTTCTATTTCCTTGCGGCTATTCAATAAGTTGGCTTGGTCGTGCTTTAGGAAATTATTGAATATGGATTGTATTTTTTCCGAGTAAAGCTCGTGGTGATTTTTAAAATAGAGCAAAAGGTCAAAAGGAAATAGTTTCTTCGCCTTAATCAAAGTAAAAACCTCCTCAAACCAGGCATTATTGAAAAAAATCTCGACAATGCAGTCCATCATGCGGCATTCTAAGTAATCTTCCCAGGATAGCGTTGCGTTGCTCGCTAAGACCTCTTCCGGAGCTCCGACGCGATATTCTTTGCCAAAAAAACGATACCTTCCCACGCATCCCGGGATGATGCGCCATTTCGTAGACATATTATATTTCTTGCGGCTTTCCTGTCCGGCCAGCTCGGTCCCTCTTAGCAAAAAAAGCTGGTACATCCTGACCGAATTAAAACCGCCGTTAATCGCAAAGCGGAGCGATTCATAATGCCTTTCTTTGGAATCATTGGGCAGGCCTAAGATTATCTCCGTATAGGTAAAGGAGTCGGTTTTCTTACCCTGGTCAGCCAGGTCTATTATTTTAGCATTCGAAATCTTATCCCTCTTAATCGCCGATAAAACATCGGCGTCCGTTGACTGAAGGGCTAACCCCACATGCCAGCTATTGCCTAAGACCCTCACCGCATCGAAAACCATATCCGGTTTGTTCTTGCCCGCAGAGGCCTTGATAATTTTAGGATAGCCTTTCTCGCTCTGCAGCCTTGCAATCAGCCGGCAGGTCTTGGCATCGAATCCGTACATGCCGAAATTTAAATCCGCCAGGATTAATTCATCGCAATGCTTGACGTGCCCGGCTATATATTCTATGTTTTCTCTAACCCTCTCCTCTGAATAACGGAATACTTTAGTTTTATAGTCTGATCCCGAGCCGCAAAAAGTACAGGAAAATGGGCATCCCCGGGTAGTCTCGGTTAAAGGGATAAACGGCAGGTCAAAGAACCCATCTAATATGCCCGAAATATAAGGAGAGGGAATTTTATCCAAGTTTTCGATCCTTTTAATGTCACCCCGGACTAAAATTTCCCCGTAGCGATAAATACAATTTTGTATCTTCGCCATCTTTTGCTTCAAAGACGTGGCATCCATGCCTGCTGTCATCAGGTCCTTTAGAAGCTCAACGAATCCTTCTTCCCCTTCGCCAAAAATATAAAAGTCGATTGCGGGAAAATCGCGCAAGAATTCTGCCTGCTCTTCGCAGGTAAGAGGGAAATTCGGCCCGCCAAAAACTACGATGAGCCCGGGATAAGATTCTTTTGCGGCCTTAGCAAAAGTATAAGCTAAATGTAAATTCCAGGGATAACTTGATAAACATAGCACTTCTGGTTTTTGGAATGAAAAAACCCTCTCCAAATCAGCGGGCATCTTGAATAACTTTATATCGATAATATTGCCTAGTTCCTGTTTTGCATAAGCAGCAACGCAACTAATCCCTAAGGGGAAGGCCTTGGTTACATGGTTAGGGTGGCTAAGGTCAGCGAAATAGACTAACATTTCTAAAAGCGGTATTGTTAGAGTTAATAATTTTAATTATTTTTAATATTTGCTCTCATGGAATGTTCTAACCGACCGGCTAAATCGTTATTTTTTAGTTCTTTAAGGTTCATAACTTGTTTTAACGCGTTTCTTTTGTCGCCTATCCTGACGTACATATCTCCTAACATCTGGCAATACTTAGAATTGGCAGGATAATAGTAAAGGTATTTCTGAAAATATTCTGCCCCTTTTTTATAATCACCCTTTACCCTATAGCATTCTCCTAAGTTCGAAAATGTCCAGTTGCGAGTAGGATCGGAGTAGATTGCTTTCTCATAGTTAAATATCGCTTTATCATAGTTGCCCTGCTTATAGTAACTATCTCCTAAGTAAGAGTAGGCATCGGCATAGCTAGGACGCATCCGAATAACATCCTCGAAAGATTTTATCGCATTACTATAATCCACTGTCTTTATATAAACTAGCCCCAGCATGATATAGGCATGGGTAAATTTCGGGTTGAGCTGAGTAATTTTTTGAAAGTATTCTATCGCCTTATTATTTTCGTTTATAGCAAGATAAATCTGTCCTAAATTCATGTACGCATCAACATCTTCTGGGTCGAGCTGGATAGATGCATTCAAACATTCTATCGCTTTATTATAG
>CAYOMI010000117.1:0-5415 GCA_964405005.1 uncultured Planctomycetales bacterium
ACATTGAAATGCAAACCCTCTTTTTTAATACCAAGGATAATTTTATCCCCATAGATTTGGTTTATAATATTATAGTCTTCGTTTTTTTTATGGTCTTGGTTATAAATTTAAAGCTAATAGGCAAATTCATAATAAGTTTATTCTCCTTGCGGGAAATTAAGGAAAATAACCCAGAGATTTATCGCGAAACGATAGCCTTATTTTTAGCTACATTTTATATATTGGCCTATATTTTTCATCCTATGGAATGGCCGAAGATACAATATCTCTTTCCCATCCTGCCATTTTTATTTATCCTTGTGGGGATTTCTATAGAGAAGATTTATAATCTCAAGATATTATTTCCCATCGGACCAATATTAGGGATATTCGTTACGGCCTCTCTGATTTTTGCTGGAGTATTTAACTATCAAGATTTAGCTAATTACCGGCCCAAGAGCAACATTCGTATTTCAGACATATTTAAACTCAAGGCTTATTCTTTGGTAGGATTAGATGATTTCCTGCCATGCCCTAATTCTATCTACATGCTTGATTTTTACCACAGCGGAGCATTATATACTAAGTATGACCTGTTTACAAATTTCAGGCTGTGCGACAAATTTGCAAGCAGTAAATTCAGCATAGATAAAAAATATTACTATATAGAACACGAAAAACCGGAAATTCGTTATCCCTTTTATTTACTTTGCGGGATTAATATAGGAGACGGGATATGCAAAATTTCAAATAAAGATTACAATATTCTTATCCGTCGCTATATTTTTTCACCATATAGGCACTGTATATACGAAGGGATAGCCCTTTCTTTTACCAATAGATTCTTTAAAGAGCTATCAGGAGCTTTTAAATCTGGGCTGGTAGCAGGAAATATCCCCAGAGAATATCAGCACTATTTCTATACAGAGTTTGGACGTAGGATTGGCGAGAAATATAAGGGCGATCTAAGGCAGGGGAGCAGATTAATAGAGAGTTTCGAGGATGAATACAGGGCGTATCTTTACAGAGGATTCAGCAGCTTTTTTAGGGGTCAATCGATAAGAGAGATTTGTAATAACGAAATAAGGGTAATCGATAAGAGATATAGAGGAGATTTCTATTCACAATGGGGTGCTGTTGCATCGAGAGATTATTATGACGGGGTGCTTGATAATAAAAGTTTGAATGTCTTGATTGAGCAGTTGCCGGATGAATATAAGCCTTTCTTTATTATGGGACTGGCAAGGGAGTATTATAATTTTTCCAAAAATAATTTTCAGAAAGATTTTATGGTAGAGCTAAAGGAAGGAATGGAATTATTTTCTGATTTCGCAGCGGATAAAAGATATGCCCAGTTTATCTATGAAGGATTAGGATGCGGGCTGAGCTTAAGAACTTATGGACAGCTCAAAGGCTATATTATTTCTATTAACGAGCTTGTGCCTTTAGAGTATGTTGATTCATTTTACAGAGGCTGTGGCGCAGGCTTATCTCTCAGGTATGGGCAAGATAAAGAAGAAATTCATAGGATAATCAGTGAAGAAATTCCAAGCAAATATCAGAGATCCTCTTATGAAGGAGCAAAAGAATATTAAGCTAATGCACAGGGCGGTATCAACGCGGAACATCCGGGGCAATCGGCTGCTTATATATGATTAAGAAAGTTGGTGCTGTATCGGTAGTGTGGGGGGTGGTTTGTGTAATATTTCCTGTTTTCCCATCCACAGATACGCTTACGATTTCAGAGGAATTGTTTTTTAGAATAATTACTACGTATATCGGCTCTGTAGATTGCGTATCTAAATGTGCCCCGATAGGCTGACCAGGCATGTTATTAGTGGCAATCTTTATTGCGCTGATTAGATCTATTTTAGAGTTTGCTACAAGTTCCGATTTGAGAGCTTCTAGTGAAATAGCATAACAGCTGGAATGCAGAAAAGTTATAGATAATAGGATAAAAACCAGGAGAAAAGATAATTTTACGTATGCGAAGACTGTATTTTTCATATTTTACCTCCAGGCTATGTGTACAATAGTATAGATACCATAAAAATAAGTAAGAGTCAATAATTTTTAAAAGAATACATGCATATCCCGGCTATTTTTAAGAGGATGTCTGTAGTTTTTAAGAAAGAGATCTTCCTTATGTTTTTTATCTGGTATCTGCTTATATTAATTCCTCTTACGTTGTTACTTATTCTTGCGGGGGTGAAGTTAGACGAATTCTGCGGCTTAAATAAATTTGTTCCTGTTCCCTATAATCTGCTGTTTTTTATTGTTTTTATGGCAACGGGTTTAGGAATAGTTATATGGTCGTATAGTTATTTAGTAATGGAGGGGCAAGGGAGCCCCTCTCCGTATTTCGGAAAATTGAGGCATTTAGTTAAAACCGGCCCTTACGCTATCGTGAGGCATCCTTCCGTAATAGGTAAGTTATTGGGGGTGATGAGCTTAGGTTTTCTTTTTCAGTCCTTTTCCTTCACATTTATTATTGTCCCGCTGCTGCTTATAGGCTCACTGCTTGAGAAAGTATTTCGGGAAGAGAAAAAACTAAAGAAGAGATGGGGGAGGGAATATCTAGAGTATAAAAGTAACACCCCCTTTATTATCCCGTATTTTAACTTTCTTATAAAGATATTGCCAAGAAAAGAAGAGGCAAGGCCGATAAAAATATCTTTAACTGCTATATTATTGGGTATTTTATTAGGCCTGAGTACGTATTATTACCTAGTAAACCATGTCAACACTTTGGAGAAAAGTAGCTGGAGGTTATCGTGCAGTCCTGCCGCTAAAATTATGCTTAACGACCCATATTTAAAGTTAAAGCTGGGATTATCAGGAGAAAAACTGTTCTTAAGCTCTTTCTCTAGAATTTTCCTCACGGAAGCAGGAACAGCAGATGAGATGGTTTTTGATTTTGATTTATGTAAAGAAGGGGTATTGGAACTAATATTAGGAAAAGAAGAAGGACTGCGCTATGTGTTTAAGCTTAGTAGGTATGGCAATATAGAAAGCGGATTATTCGGGGTAACGCAGGGCAGATATTATTCAGAAGACCAATTTATCCCTCGGAAATTTACATTAAAGGGGTGGCATAAGTTGAGTTTTAAGATCAGCGAAAACAAGCTGATTTTTTATGTTGATAGCAAACCGTATGCTTTTATTAAAGATCAAAAAGCTGACTTGAGTCAGGTCAGCATTCGCTGCGGGGTGTTGAATATTGCAGTTGATAACATAAAGGTCAGGCTTAAGGACGGCAGATTTATTGAAGAAAAATTTCAGAGCAAGATTAACAGGGGTTATATCGCAGTTTTTATTATTTTCCTATCCGTTTTATCAGTATTAGGAGCTGGTTTTATTTTAAGGATTTTACATGCGCAGTTAACCGCCAAATGCCCGGGGTTATACGGCATCTTATACCTGTTCTTTCTTGTTGCGATATTGGTCCTGATTGAATTGGCCGTAAGAACTACAAACCTGAATCTTAAATGGAGACCGGACTGGAAGGTTGCGATAGGCATGACTACCCTGGCTGCCGATAATGACCTTTTCTGGACTCCGGCTACTTCTGCGGAAGGCTCAAACGTAATATTTAGAGGCATAAAGTACCCCATAAATAAATCCAGGGGGATATACAGAATTGTATGTCTGGGTGATTCTACTACCTGGGGGCAGGGGATAGAAGACGCAGCAGATACCTATCCGATGTTGCTGGAGAAATTACTGAATAACCAAAACGAAAAAGAGAAATTCGAGGTAATTAATGCCGGCGTCCCCGGCTATACTTCTTTCCAGGGGCTGCTTTTTTTAAAGAAATATATCTTAAGCTTGTCTCCGGACCTCGTTACGGTGCGTTTTTGTGCCAATGATCTACAGGATAATGCGGGGATCGGGATTAAGCTTACGGACAGAGAATACTGGGAGATGCTACGTAGAGCCGCTTCCCGGCCAGGACTATTAACCAAGCTTCAGGTTGTTTTTAGGAAAAGCAGGCTTTATGTGGGGTTAGAAAAATTTATTTTTTCCTTGATGATTAGGACGCGGATCGTAAAGCCTAGGCCCAGAGTTACCGTTGATGAATACCTGGATAACCTAAAAGGATTTGTAAATGTTACAAAGGAGAATAATATAAAGCTAGTGTTTCTATACGAAACTTTTGCTAAGGGATATACGCTTGGGGAGCTATTGAGGAATAATCCCTACTATCAGGGGCTAAAGGCCGTTGCCGATAATAACAATATTCCTTTAGTAGATCTCGTAACTCCTTTTGAGAGAAGAAGACACGAAGATATTTTTTGGGATGAGGTCCATCCTACGGTATTAGGCCATAAGATCATAGCCACAGAAGTATACAATACCCTCAAAAAACGATAAGTTCAATCTTGACTGATATGATTATCTGGGACGTGAAACAGTTACTTCAATTACAAAGGTCTAAATTGCTAAATATAATAAAACTTAGCGGAGGGTTTTCAGCTACGCTAGCCGCGGTAATTCTGCATTTGACATACGCATGCAATCTTAAGTGCAGCATGTGTATTATAGCACAGAGAGGTAATAGAGAAGGCATGTCTGTTGATTTTCTGGGGATAGATATAATTAAAAAATTAATCGACGAAATCCATGGTTCCTTTATCATTAAACCGATTGTACATTTTTCCGGAGGGGAGCCTTTAATTCATCAGGATTTCTCGGAGATTTGTCTTTATTGCGCAGACAAAAAAGTACCCTGGTCTTTGACTACTAATGGTTTTTTCCTGCAGAGTTTTTCCGAGATAATCGTGCGCCACGGATGCAAGTGCGTAAATGTCTCCATTGACGGATTAGAGGATATCCATAATTCCATACGGGGTTCTTCAGAGTCATTTCAGAGAGCAATTGAGGGCATTATGGCTATAGCTAGACTTAAGAAAGAGAAAAAGAAGTTTCCTTTATTGGCGGTGACCTGTACAATAAATGATAAAAATTATAAATACCTGGAGGATGTAGCTAATTTCTTCCGTTCAATGCCCATAAATTCCCTAACCTTCCAGCATTTATCCTTTGGAAAGGATTTTATCTTCGGGGAAGATTTCAACTATGAGACGGCTAAGAACATAGACACCGAAATCCTGAAAGAGACGGTAAGGAAAATAAACCGTAGCCGTTATAGTATTCCGGTGTCTTTTGTTCCTAAGATACGACTCCCGGATATCCACCCGTATTATAAAGAATTATCGCACAGGTTTAATAATTCCTGTGTTAACCCTTGGCTAGTTGCAGAGATAAAGCCGAATGGTAGGGTTATGGTATGCCATGAAGAAGTAGGAGATATCAAAAGCGCAACTTTAAAGAATATATGGAATAATGCTCGAAGTATAAATGTCAGAAGACTGGTTAATAGAGGCTTAATAGATGAACGATGCCTACGCTGTTGCCATAGGCAGTATTATTAAA
>CAYOMI010000118.1:0-5379 GCA_964405005.1 uncultured Planctomycetales bacterium
CATCAGCTATTATGACAATTTCTGGATTATATACTAAATTGTTTTTTTCAAGTCCCTTCAAGTAACCTGTATATCTTTTCCTGACAATTGTCTGTTTTTCCATTGGATATGATATGTAGCCTATTTCTTTATGTCCCTTTGAAAAAAGATAATCCACTGCATTTTCAACAGCTTTGATATTATCAATTAACACGCCACTATACTCTATGCTTTCCAGTTCCCTGTCAATAAACACCAGCGGAACTTTTTTCTTCAATATCTTTTTGTAAATCTTTTCATTGTTTGAACCACTGACAATTAAAAGTCCGTCTATAAATTGGCTTAACATTACATTGATTTGTCTTTCTTCCTCAAAAGTATCATTAAATGTACAGCCAAGTACCATTATATATTCCCTGTCTTTTACAACTTCTTCCATCCCGTTTAAAATTTGAGCAACGAAAGGATTTGAAATGTCATAAACTATGACGCCAATTATCCTTGTTTTTTTAGTCCTTAAACTTCGGGCTATTAAATTTGGCTTATAGCCAAGTTTATCGATTGCTTTCAGAACCCTTTTGGTTGTCTTTTCGGCAACCAGACCCTTATTATTTATTACATAAGAAACTGTGGATATTGCAACTCCAGCTTCTTTTGCTATATCTTTTATTGAAGGATTTTTGGGTTTTTTTGTCATTCATATTCCTCTTTTAAACTCTTGTCCTGTATCCAATCAGCTTATCTCTCAGTACACCGATGCCGACCGCTATTAAGAGAAGCGCACCATTTGATACCTGTTTATAATAATCCCCTATATTCTGCAGATCCATCCCATACCTCAGCACCCCCATGATAACTACACCTAAAAATACTCCCTGCATGGTGCCAACCCCGCCGGTAAACGCCGTTCCACCCAGTATCACAGCTGTAATAACCAGAAGTTCATATCCGCTTCCCACCCTTTCTGCTCCTGCCCGGTACTGGGAAGCAAGGATGATACCCCCAAGGGATGCCGCAAGTGAGGTAAACATAAAATTAATTATCCTGATTCTGTCCACATCAATTCCCGAAAGCAGCGCTACCTTCTCCGAGGCGCCCGAGGCATAAACCCTTCTTCCAAATTGAGTGTGGTTAAGTATTATATAGCCTACGAGGAAAAAGACTACAAGTATCATCACCTGGATGGGAATTCCCAAAACCTCTCCCAGCCCGATAAAGCTAAAGGCCTCATTTTCTATCCCTATGGAACCTGAAAAAGTGGCCACCTGGCCTTTGCTGCTGGTCATGATGAGTGCAAAGCCTGCCAGGATGCTCAGCATGCCGATGGTTTCTATGAAGGCATTTACCTTTATCTTGGTCACGATAAGGCCGTTAGTGAGCCCCACAGCCAGCCCGGCAAGCAAGGTTAAAATGACGGCCAGCGCGGGATTTATTCCTAATTTGGTAATAAATGCAGCAACAAGGGATGAGGAAAATCCCATCAGAGCCCCCACAGAGAGGTCAACCCCGCCGCTGATCATGAGAAGCGTCATGGGCACCGCGATGATTCCGATGACCGAAATGGAAAGGAATATATTCTTGATATTTTCCAGGCTTAAAAACTCCCTGTTAATTGACCAGAACAAAATTACCAGTATTATTAAAATCACTGTGAGACCGAAGTTTTGAAAATTTAAAAATTTAGCTTTGCTTTTCATGCTTTCTCCACACGTTAATAAATATTTATATCGATAACATAATTATTTCAGGTAACAGCTTTGCGCAATCTTAGCTGATCGATGGTCACCGCAATTAGAAGTATGGTGCCCTGCGCAATGGTGATATAGAAGCTGTGCACCCCCGTGATTTCAAGGCCGTAGGTTAGGGTGCCAATTATTAGAACACCGAGAAGAGCGCCGGATATCCTGCCCTTTCCGCCAGCCAGGCTCACACCTCCAAGAACTACCGCGGTTATTACTGCAAATTCATAGCCCGTGCCTGTCTTGGGCCAGGTCTGACCGAGCTGGGCGCTGAAGATGAGGCCGGCAAGCCCGGCGGATGCTGTGGTCAGCATATACAGAGAAATTCTGATCCAGTCCACGTTTATTCCTGAAACCATGGCCGCCCTCTCATTTCCTCCTGTGACGTAGATATTTCTGCCGTAAGCGCTATATTTTAACACCAAGTATCCGGCAACAAAGAAGATTATCAAAATAACCACCGGTATGGGCAGTATCCAGATCCTTCCCATGCCGATGTATCTGAACTTTTCGTTGTATATGGGAAGTCCCTTTCCTCCGGCTATTATGAAGGCCGCACCACGAAGAATTGAGAGCATGCCAAGGGTGGTAATTATGGAATTTATCCCCACCTTGGTAATAAGCAACCCGTTTATCAGTCCCACTATAACCGCCACCACTAGCCCGATAATTATGGATAGTACCAAATTTATCCCTCTGTTATATATCAAAGTTATGATCACCGCGGTAAAACCCATGGCCGAGCCCACCGATATGTCAAGACCTCCGCTTATGCAGAGCATCGACCAGGGAACCGCAATTATTCCAATCAGTGATACCGAGAGAAGGATATTTATGATATTTATCCTAGCAAAAAAGGGATGATAGATTGACCAGAAGATTACAAAGAGAGCAATCAGTATGACAAGAAGCCCCAGGTTTTCAAAGCTAAGATTTTTCTTATTCTTCATCGCTCACCCCGCTCATGGCTAGCCTGAGTATATTTTCCTGAGTTATATCTTTTCCTTTAAGTTCTGCGCTTAATTTGCCCTTATAGATGACAAGCACCCTGTCACAAATTGCTATGAGTTCAGGAATTTCTGAAGATATCAAAAGTACCGCCACGCCCCTTTCACAAAAATCTTCGATTATATTATATATTTCCACCTTTGCTCCCACGTCCACACCATGCGTGGGTTCATTTAAGATGAGTATTTTGGAGGCTGAATCAAGCCACCTTCCTATGACTACCTTCTGCTGGTTGCCTCCGGAAAGGCTGGCAATCTTGGTAGAAAGCGAGGGGGTCTTGATGTTTAGCGCCCTGACCCACTTTTTTGACCTTTCATCTTCGACTTTTTTATTTATAAAACCCCTCCTACCCAGAGCTTTTATATTTGCCAGGGTTAAATTTTCTTTGACATTTAAAATTTCAATGATTCCGTTTTTCTTTCTGTCCGCGGGAACAAAGCCTATCTTACAAGAAATGGCCTGGGAGGCGTTGCTAATTTTTACCTGGCCTCCGGAGATAATTATTTGCCCGCCATCTATCTTTGTTCTGCCAAAAAGGCTCTTTCCTATCTCTGACTTACCGGAACCAAGCAGGCCGTATATACCAAGTATCTCACCCTGCCGAAGGTCAAAGCTGATATCGCTAAAATTCCTGCCGCTGGTAAGATTTTTTATCTCAAGGGCCACCTGCCCTTTCTCTATCTGCCTTTTGGGATACATATCGGAGATTTCCCTGCCTATCATGAGCTTTATGAGTTCTTTTTTGGAAGCCTGCCTGGTCTCTATCGTGCCCACATTTCTTCCGTCTCGAAGCACGGTTATCCTGTCGCTAATTAAAAATACCTCATCAAGCCTGTGAGAGATGTAGATCACCGAAATTCCCTTGGATTTCAGTCTTCTTATGGTATCAAAGAGTTTCTCGATTTCCTCCTCAATTAGGGCAGCGGTTGGCTCATCCAGTATCAAAATTTTCAAATCCTTTTCCACAAAGACTCTGATTATCTCTATGATCTGATTCTGGGACAAGCTCAAGCTTCCCACCATATCTGTGGCCTTAAAGTTTGCGCCCCATTCATCAAGAAGCCTCTGGGCGTTGCCCACTAGTTTTGACCAGTTAATTATCTTAAATATTTTGCTTCTTGGAAGCCGGTTCATAAAGATATTTTCTGCCACGGTTAGCTCCGGGCAGAGATTTTGTTCCTGATAGATGGCATCTATGCCCAGTGATTTTGCCTTTTTGGTATCAGTTATCTCCACCGCGCTGCCATCAAGAGTAATTGAGCCGCTACCTGTCCTGTAGAGACCCATTATTATCTTGATAAGGGTTGACTTTCCTGCGCCATTTTCACCAAGAAGCGCATGAACTTCACCCTTTTCTAAATCAAAATCCACGCTATCAAGAGCTCTTACCCCCGGAAAATCCTTGACGATCTTTTCCAATTTAAGTATTTTTTCCATTAACTTTACCTCAAAATTCAATTTCTCTTTGTTTAGGTGTTTACAAATTGCTACCTTAGGGGCTCTTAAGACAGATAACCTTAAAGCCCCTAAGCAATTTTTTAGCTGCCGCTTATTGACCGGGGAAAAATTCCTTGAAATTATCAGCCGTAATTATTTCAGTTTTTACATAAATAGCGGGAGAGAGAACCTCTTTGGTTTCAGGATTTGTTATGGTATCTTTTATCACCTGCTGGTAAGCTTCTTCCAGAGAAGTTCCGCTTTTAACTAGCTTGGTAGTCTCCAGCAACTGCTCAATTCCCTGCTGCCCATAATTATCGGGAAAGAACGCTACGCCGCCAATGATGGGCATTTTATTATCACTTACCAGGTGAATGGCATCTTTTGGCATGCCCAGAGTCATGGTCACCGCATTTTCAGATTTGCCCGCTTCCTGAAGCGCGGTCATCACAGCCTGGGCGCAAGGGTCATTTTCCACAAAGACTACGATATTTTTTGCATCGCTATGCTTTGCAAGTATAGGCCTTATAGCCTTCAGCGCTCCGTCAGCCCAGCCGCCTCCGTCCTGCCTTTCAACCTTATCCAGCGGATAGGTGGTAATCTTTTTAAAGAAAGCATCTTCCTGACCCTGAAATCTTTGGGCAACGATCGGCCCTTCTGTGGGAGAGTTTATATCTATTACCAGATCAACGCTGCCTCCCCAGTTTTTGATAACCCAGTCAGCCAAAAAATCACCCGCTTTGGTTCCAACATCATAATTATTTACTCCAAGAAATACTGTACCAGGCATAGGAATGTCTATGGAAAAAATTGGGATGTTTTTCTCTTTTAGCAAATCAATCGATGTCTTGGCAAGGTTGGGATCCCAGTAGCACATCACCGCAGCATCTATATTTTGAGATATGAGGTTTCTGGTGTTATCGACTTCCTTTCCGCCTTCGTTATTAAGGGTCACCGATGTGGAACCGGCGTCTTTGATGGCTTTTGTCCAGCCGTCACCCATCTGAACGGTAAAGGTATCTGCCGTGGTCCACAGAGTTATTCCTATTTTATATGAGGCAGCAGCTTCTGTGATCTCAGAAGATGTGCTTTGCTCTGCGGTGGTCTCAGTAGCTGTAGTTGTTGTAGCCGAAGATTCGGTAGTGGCAGCAGTGCTTTTGCAGCCAAATAAAGCTAAAGAAACTATCATAGCCATACATACTGCAATAATTAATAT
>CAYOMI010000119.1:0-2667 GCA_964405005.1 uncultured Planctomycetales bacterium
TGTACGAATCTATCCCGGCGTACCAATCATAGGCTAAAAAGGTAAGGAGGTGATTGAAAATAGACGCTGCCAAAATAACAGGTAAGGCTGCGCTAGAAAAAAAATTCGATTTAAGCCTCATAAAAATACGGGATAGCGATGCTATTTTTGTTCCCATCGTCCGAGAAACTTAGGAGATGCTCCTTTAATATCCTGGGGCCAGCGTATCTGATAAACATAGCCCGCATCAAAAGGCAAGGCATCGGCTATAACGAGTTGAGCCCCGGGCATAGAGTTGACAAAATTCATCGCGGCCTTATTGACGGGCCTAACCATTAAATATGCTATTTGTTTATCTGATTGTATGATATCCCAGATTTTTAAGGGGTCTGACTCCAGGGTATCGAAATCTTTGGCTTGCGGGTTGGGAACGACATCGTAACATTTATTCGGAAGAAAAAGGGCGCAATAGGTAAAATGTCCTTCGGCAAAAACAACACGGGAGCGAGAATCTATAATTTTGCGCAGATGCTCCACATTTCTAACTATCTTGTAGCTAGGCTGAAAAATTAACTTTCTGGTAAGTTGCGCTGTTTTATAGACCAGCGGAGAGACGAAAAACAAAACACAAATACCTAAAAAGACCGAACCCCAAAAATAACTGCGTTTTAAATAATTACTCCTGGATGAGGCTTCGGATAATTTTAATAAAACCGGGCAGATATAGGCCAGGGCTAAAAAAGGCAGCGGATAACAAGGGGCAAAACGCCATTGCCCGATAAGATAACTGCTAAACATAATCTTGAATATGAATAGCCCCAAAAACAACAAACCTGCGCGTATGATTGGATTACGTAAAGCGCCGCGGTCAAACAAAGAATATGCCCCAGCCCAAATTACCAAAACAGCTGTTAAGGCCGTAAAGAGCGGATCCCGCTGCCATAGCTTGACTATGTTATTTTTGATAAGCTCAAAGGTGCCAGGGTTTCCGTAAAACCCAAACCTAAGTACGCGTATATTATCAAAGAGTAGTTCGAATTTGTAATAAAACAGGTACCGCCCGAATCCAATAAAGCCGATATAAATAGCCCAGAGAAGAATCATAGCGCCCCAGCCAAAAAACAACCAACGCATCCGTATAAAAAGAGCCCCATTTTGCGAGGCTTTCTTCTCTGATGCGTCGTCGATAAAAGCATATGCCGCCAAAAAAAATAAAACCACTAGATTATCGGGTTTATTAATCCCCGCCAGCGTCGAGAGGAACCCCAGGAAAAAATAAAGACTCACTCGCCTAAAAACAAAAGGCATCACCCAGGATAAGATTAGCAACGCAGGCAGAATGCCCGCTTCTGCCATAGCTGACTTACCGATCACTAAACGAGAGAAAAATAAGGCAAAAAGACAAGTTACTACAAGCGCTATTTTCTTTCCTACGCAGCGGCGGAGAAAATCAAAGAAAACGATATTGCCTATTATATTCAGGATAATATAAGGCAACCGTAAACTAGCCAGGGAGATGCCAAAAATGAAAAATGAGATTAGCGCGGCTACCATATTAAACAACCCTAAAACATAAATGCGGTCGTGCGCTAATGAATTATACCCGAACAAAAGGATATCTTTTGCATTCATCCCAAAGGCAGCTTCATCATGACAAACGATAGGATTAGCTACGGGCTCAGTAAGGAGATCCTGTTGGATATTAACTACGTATGGGATATTAACAACGGCAAGGATTAGCGTAATAAATAAAACGTCTCTATGCGTAACAACAAAACTACGTACTGAATTTAATATTTTGGATAACATCGAGATCTAACTGTGTAAATTATTGATTCTGAAGCGGAATTAACGGAACAAACGTTTTATCAAGAAGTTAGGAATACGTGCGTAACTAGTATTGCCCTACATAATCCTTTAAGTCTTTAGCTAAATCTCTCCTGTTTAATGCCTCGAGTTTCTCAATTTGCCTCAATACATTCTGTCTGTCCCCTTTTTCTCTATAGACGCCCCCTAAGCTGGCATAGGCATCAGCATAGGTTGGGGCAAGTTGTATGGCCTTCTCAAAACAACCCCTGGCTTTATCATATTCGTTTATGCGGTTATAGAGATCGCCTAAGTTCATGTAGAGTTCGATAGAGTTAGGATTAATGGTAATCGCCCGGCTGTAATACTCGATAGCCAAATCATAGTTAGCCTTGGCCTTGTAGATATCCCCCAGGCTGCGGTAAGTGTCAGAGGAAGCAGGCCGCATCTGCAGGGCCTTGTTAAGGTATTCCAGGGCCAAGTCATAGTTTCCTTTACTGCTATAGACGCCCCCTAAGCTGGCATAGGCATCGGCATAGGTTGGGGCAAGTTGTATGGCTTTCTCAAAACAACCCCTGGCTTTATCATATTCGTTTATGCGGTTATAGAGATCGCCTAAGTTCATGTAGAGTTCGATAGAGTTAGGATTAATGGTAATCGCCCGGCTGTAATACTCGATAGCCAAATCATAGTTAGCCTTGGCCTTGTAGATATCCCCCAGGCTGCGGTAAGTGTCAGAGGAAGCAGGCCGCATCTGCAGGGCCTTGTTAAGGTATTCCAGGGCCAAGTCATAGTTTCCTTTACTGCTATAGACGCCCCCTAAGCTGGCATAGGCATCGGCATAGGTTGGGGCAAGTTGTATGGCTTTCTCAAAACAACCCC
>CAYOMI010000119.1:2767-5275 GCA_964405005.1 uncultured Planctomycetales bacterium
AGTGTCAGAGGAAGCAGGCCGCATCTGCAGGGCTTTGTTAAGGTATTCCAGGGCCCTGGTGTAATCCATCTGGCTTTGATATATGCCAGCTAAGGCGCTGTAGACGTCAAAAGAGTCAGGCCGCAGCTGCAGGGCCTTGTTAAGGCACTCCAGGGCCCTGGTGTAATCTTCCTGGCTCTGGTATATGCCAGCTAAGGCGCTGTAGGCTTCAAAAGAGTCAGGCCGCAGCTGGAGGTACTTCTGGTAATACCCCAGGGCCAAATCGTAATCTCCCTGGCTTTGATATGTGTCTCCTAAGCTGGAATAGGCAGCATATAAGCTAGGACGTAATTTTATGGCCTGTTGATAAAATTCTACGGCCTTGGGAAAATTACTAACCTGATTATATATATCCGCTAAGCGCATAGTGGCATTGATGGAATTTGGATTGAGCCGCATGGCTATCTCAAAGGCCTCTCTTGCTTTTGCGTAATCACCTACGATAAGATATATATCCCCTAAGTCAATATATACATCAAAATTATCAGGATAAAGTCTTACCATCTCCTTATAACAGTCTATCGCTTTCTTATACCTGCCAGCCGCAGCGTAAGAATTGGATAAGCTAATGTAAGCTTTTTGATGAAGGCTGCCGAGACGAGCGTGTATCCGCTTATGAAAGATTTCTTCTCTGAGCCTTCTGATTTGATCTACCATGCCGGGCTTACCTTTTAACGCATAGTATCCCGTTATTGAAAACAACGACCACAGGTGTTCTTCTTCTTCGCTTTCTAACATTTCTGTTGGTGATGTTTTTCCTGCTTTCGCTCTAAAATTTGCAAAGAATCCTTCTCTTTTAAGTTTTTCTACATTTCTACTATTAGTGCTCATGTTAAGAAAAGTAACAATGGAATATGCTGCGCATGTATATATTACAAATATGGCGCTCCACTTAAGGGGCGGACGGCCATGCTTATTTTCCCCGTGCCAAAAGGATGGCTTAGCTGTTTTAGAAAATCTCAGCATATGAAAAACTACTATCAAACTAAGGACTACAAAGGGTAAGCAGAATTTAAATTTTATGCCCAGATCTTTTGGATAAGACAGGTAATCTAAGATATATTTCAGCGTGTTGATCCTTGAGATTAGGGAAGGTATTCCTGTAAGATAAACCCAATCAAGCCCGGCCATAAATTCAGAGATAATAAGGAAATTCCAAAGTATGAATACAACAGAGAGCGCAGAAAGAAAATATTTCACCGGCCTCTTCTGGCTTTGCAGGGCCTGTGCAAATAATAAGACAAAGACGGGAAATTCAGTAGAGAGTAGTCTTGCGCTAAGGGTCCCTCCCGCAGGGCTAAAAATCCTTGATGTTAATTTGACTATCAGATAAAAAGATAAAACAAGGAGAAAGATATCCTGTTTTTTACGTATTATATCCCTATTTTTTTTAAATAAGTTTATTATGGTTAGGACTAGGCCAAAAAAACAAATATAAAGAACGGGGGAAGTATAAAATATCCCCCGAAACGAATTAAATAGATTGTTAAAATTATAAGTTGATTTATAGCGCAGAAACGAAGACACATAGAAAAGTTCTTCTATGTGGAGCGTGCCGTACTTAATGAATGCGTTTGCTGCCCTGAGTGTTAGGATTATAAAAAAACCGGAGAGGAAACACGCCACATTGCTAAGAATGGCTTGTTTTGATGAACGCAATAAAACAAGAAAAAGAAATATAAAAATTATCTGAAACCAAAGGTCGGTTCTGATCGCAACGGAGATGGAAAAAAGCATTCCGTACAAAAACCAATGCCACCTTTTCATGCTTATTGCATAGCTGCAAAACCAGATGGAAAGAAGCGAAAATAACGATGCGATAATATTGGCGTTGCCTGTTTCGAATAGGGTGTAATAGAAAAATGGCGTCCCAAAGAACAACGCCAAAGTCGAGAGGAAAGAAATTAAACCTGAAAAAAATGTTCTACAGAGAAAATAGGAAAGCAGGAGGGCCAAGAAACCGAATAGAACGGTGCTAAAAGACAGCATACATTTGGTAATTTTTTCAAGTCCGTAGACAGTTAGACTACTCAGTTTAAGTTTATTAGCTAAAACAAAGATGAATTTTGCATATGCATAAAACGGCACCCAGAGAACAACTCCTCCGTGATTATGGAAATCAGGTAGATTGTATGTTACGGAGAGATCAAAATTGAATTGTTCGTATTTAGAGAGCAGCTGATTTATCACATTCATGTCGCCATCATCGACTATACTTTCGGTATAGGCAAAATAAATAGGCTCATCAGGGCCGTGGAAATTCACGTCGTAAATAAAGAAAAGGTATAAGAAAAACGCAAAAAAGATAAAAACTACCGTTAAACTCTTTAATTTCATGGCCTTAATCTCATATTTATATTAACTGCAAGCGATACTTCATCCTCCGCTGCCTCATATACCGCTTCTATTTTATCACAAGAGACGCCTTACTGTATTTTCTTTTTTATTCACAAATAACCTAAATCCAAG
>CAYOMI010000120.1:0-5172 GCA_964405005.1 uncultured Planctomycetales bacterium
GCCAAAGGCACAATATTATTAAAAGAATTAGAAATTGTAGATTATTATAAAGGTAAACAGATTCCTGCTGGATTCAAGGGTTTAACTATTTCTTGTCTTTATCGCTGTGATGAACGCACTTTAACTGAAGAAGAAATAAATCCTATACATGCCTTGGCCTGCGTGAGTCTCGTAAATAAATTCGGGGCCAAGATTAGATAAGGATTGACATTTTCTTTAAGATGTGCTATACTTCTTTTGTAAATATAAATGTTCTTTTCATTATCCCTGCCGTGTGCGTTGGATAGTTTGATAATTAGTGAACCAACACCAGATTAAAGGGAGCCCGTACTCCTTCGGAGGCCTTGAGCCTTAAAGGGAGGGCACCCACCTGAAACTAAGGCGGTTCAGTATATCGCATCCAACGGCACAGTGCGGGGATTTTTTTTATGGATTTATTTGAAGAAAAAACTCAACAAAATATTAAAGACCTTCCTCTAGCAGTGCGCATGCGGCCACAGAACTTAGATGAATTTGTAGGCCAAAGCCATATTTTAGGTAAAGGTAAACTCTTGCGCCGCTCAATTGAGGCAGACCGTATCAGTTCTTTAATACTCTATGGTCCGCCGGGTGTAGGCAAAACCTCCCTTGCCTGGTGCATTGCCAATATAACCCAGTCACACTATGTAGCAGTCAATGCCACTACTTCCAATGTCGAAGAGTTAAGAAAAATTATTGCTCAAGCAAAACAGAAAAAAATAAATACAGGTAAAAAAACCATTCTTTTTATTGATGAGATCCACCGTTTTAATAAAGCTCAACAGGATGTGCTTTTGCCCGATATAGAAGAAGGAAATCCCATTTTAATCGGTGCCACTGTGCATAATCCTTTCTTTTCTCTGGTCTCTCCGCTTTTATCGCGCTCTCTGGTGTGCGAGTTGAAGCCCCTTAAAGAAAGCGAAATTTTAACCATTATTAATAATACACTTTTAGATAAAACTAAGGGATTAGGAAATTTTAAGATTAAAATGGATAAAAAGGTCAAAGCATTCCTGGCTAAGACCTCTGAAGGCGATGCCAGGCGGGCTTTAAATGCGCTGGAGGTAGGAGTTTTAACTACTCCTAAATCCAAAGATGACTTTATTGATTTTAATCTAGAAGTAGCCCAGGAATCAATTCAGAAAAAAGCAGTCCTCTACGATAAAGACGAGGATGCACATTATGATACTGCTTCGGCTTTTATTAAATCCATGCGCGGTTCTGATCCTGATGCCGCATTATACTGGATGGCTAAAATGCTTTATGCAGGAGAAGACCCGCGTTTTATTGCCCGTAGGATTTGCATCTGTGCTGCTGAGGATGTAGGTAATGCCGATCCTTTGGCACTTGTGTTGGCAAACGCAGCCTTACAGATTTCAGAATTTGTGGGTATGCCTGAGGCAAGGATTCCTTTGGCACAGGCTGCAATTTATGTTGCCTCTGCAGCAAAATCCAATGCCTGCTATCTGGCTATTGAGAAGGCTTATCAAGATATGGAGAAAGAGAGAACACAAGAAGTACCGGATCATCTAAAGGATGCCTCTTATCCTGGCGCTGAAATTTTAGGCCATGGTCAAGGTTATAAATACGCCCATAATTTTGAAGGTCATTATGTCAAACAGAAATATACGCGCAAAAAAATTAAATACTACGTGCCCACAGATATTGGTCATGAGGCAAAGATTAAACAGCGTCTGGAAAAACTAAAGAATTTATGATAAAATTTTATAAATTCAATCGGAGGAGAGATGATTATTACTGAACAGAAACCCTTAGAAGATATTACCAAGAGTTTAAAAAACTATACTAAGATATTTCTTGTGGGTTGCGGTGAATGTGCAACTACCTGTAAAACTGGCGGTAAAGACGAACTTATTAAGATACAGCAGGAATTGGAAAAAGAAGGCAAAATTGTGCTGGGAAGTTGTATCCCTGAGGCGCCCTGTATTGCCAGTCAGATTAAAACTGAATTAGCCAAAAACACGAAGGTACTGCGCGAGGCAGAGGTAATTTTAGTTTTGGCTTGCGGTTTAGGTGCGCAATCGGTAAAAGATAACGAACGCAGGGGATTAGTTGTCTTGCCTGGCTGCAACACATTATTCGGCGCAGTAATGGATGCCAAAGGCGATTTTTATGAGAAGTGTTCTATGTGCGGTGAATGTGTCTTGGATATTACTGGCGGGATTTGTCCGATAACCCTTTGTCCCAAAGGGCTTCTAAATGGTCCTTGCGGTGGTATGGACAAGGGTAAATGTGAGGTGGATAAAGAAAAGGACTGCGCCTGGGTTTTGATTTATAAAGAATTGGAGAAGAAAAACAAACTCGATAATTTTAGAAGAATTAAAGAACCAAAGGATTTTAAAAAAAGCACTAAGCCAGGTAAGGTATTAATGACAGAATAATAAGATGTTATGCAAATCCCGTAGTTTTAAAGATGTGGTGTTGACAAAAAGGAAGATTCGCGCTAAAATTCTTCTTAGGCTCAATTCACAAAAGGAGGAAGACCAGGAGAAGAAGAGTAAAATAATTAAGGAAAAGCTTTTTAGGCAATCAGCTTTTAAAAAAGCAAAGAGAATAATGTTCTATATCTCATTAGATGGTGAGGTAGATACGGCAAGTATGATCCAAGAAGCACAAAAATTAGGTAAGATTATCGCAGTCCCTGTTTGCAAGAGAAATTCAATTATGCTGCGACCGGCTATTCTTAAATTAGGAGCAAGACTGAAGATGGGCCCTTACGGGGTGTCTGAGCCTGCGATTAAAAGATTTATTAATTTAAAAGATTTAGACCTTGTAGTGGTACCTGGCCTTGCCTTTGATAAAAAAGGTAACCGCCTAGGACGCGGCAAGGGTTGCTATGATTTCTTCTTGAAAAAACTTAGCAAGAAGACAATCTCTATTGGTTTGGCGTTTAACTTCCAAATCTTACCTACCCTACCTACCACAAAACGAGATATAAGCGTAGATAAAGTCCTCTTTGCCTAATTTTGTTAATTTAATCATTTCGCCAGCCCAACGCATAATTTTACAAAAGGGCTAAAATAACACATGTAAGGAGGTTAAAGAGCATATGTTGAACATTATTATATTTATGGTAATTGCCGCAGCCTCAGTATTTGCAGGGTATTTCTTAAGAAAATATGTCGCAGAAAAAAAGATTCAGGACGCCGAGACCCAGGCCAAACACATTTTGGAACAAGCCAAAAAGGAAATACAGGATAGACGTAGAGAAGTAGAATTGGAGGCCAAGGATCTTCTGTATAGGATGCGCCAGGATTTTGAAAGAGAGACTAAAGACAGGCGCCAGGAGATAACCAATTTAGAGAGAAGGCTGGTGCAAAAGGAAGAAAATATTGATCGCCGGCTAGGTCTTTTAGAGACAAAAGAGAAGGAAGTGGAAGTAAAACTGGAAAACGTAAAAAAGCAAGAAGAGTCGATAAAAGCAAAAGATACTCAGTTACATGCCCTCATTGTAGAAGAAAAAGAGAGACTACAGAAGATTTCTTCTTTGTCGGCAGAAGAGGCAAAACAGATTTTACTTAATCGCATGAACGAAGAACTAAACAATGAGAAAGCAGGTTTGATTAAAAAGCAAGAAGAAGAAATGCGCACCATCATGGATAAGAAGGCAAAAGAGGCAGTAAGCCTGGCTATCCAGAAATGCGCTGTTGAGCATACAGTAGAGACAACGGTAAGTGTGGTGAACCTGCCAAATGATGAGATGAAAGGTAGGGTTATTGGTAGGGAAGGAAGGAATATTCGCGCCTTCGAGATGGCTACGGGAGTGGATGTTATTATTGACGATACTCCGGAGGCAGTGACTTTATCTGCTTTTGATACAGTGCGCAGAGAAGTAGCCCGCCTAAGTTTAGAAAAACTCATTGCCGATGGTAGAATTCATCCTGGAAGGATTGAAGAGATAGTAGAGAAGACAAAGAGGGAGATGGAGGAAAAAATACGCGAAGAAGGAGAACGCGCCACCTTTGAGGCGGGAGTTAATGGTTTACATCCAGAACTGATTAAACTTTTAGGGAGGCTTAAATATCGCACCAGTTTTGGTCAGAATGCCCTACAGCATTCTAAAGAAGTATCTTTTCTTTTAGGTGCAATGGCCTCAGAAATAGGTCTGGACTTTAGGATTGCCCGGCGGGTGGGTCTGTTGCATGATATAGGCAAGAGTGTTGATCATCAGATTGAAGGTACGCATGCTAAAATCGGAGCAGATTTAGCCAAGAAATATAATGAACCATTTGAGGTTATCCATGCTATTGAAGCACATCATGAGGAAGCGCAGCCCCAGAGTCTTTATGCGGTTTTAGCTGTAGCAGCAGATGCCATAAGTGCCTCCAGGCCAGGTGCAAGACGTGAGACATTAGAAACATATATTAAGAGGCTAGAAAAGCTAGAGTCCATCGCTAATCTTTTTAAAGGTGTAGAAAAATCCTTTGCTATACAGGCGGGTCGGGAGATACGTGTGATTGTTCAGCCAGAGAGAATCTCGGATAACGAGGCTGTTAACCTTGCCCGCGATATCCGCAAAAAAATAGAGGAAGGCATGGAATACCCCGGCCAGATTAAGGTAACCGTAATCCGGGAAACAAGAGCGATTGAGTATGCTAAATAGTTTCGTTATAGCGTTATTGCGTTATAGGGTTATAGAGTTAAAAGATTTCAACCCAAGTAACACAATAACCCAAGCAACCCAATAACGAATGGGTTAAATATGAAAGTATTATTTATTGGCGATATAGTGGGTTCGCCTGGTAGAGACGCAGTAAAGAAGTTATTACCCGAATTAAAAAAGGAATTCAGACTTGATTTTGTCATTGCAAATAGCGAAAATGCAGCAGGTGGTTCAGGTATTACATCTAGCGTCGCAAAAGAACTATTTGATTCAGGAATTGATGTGCTTACTTCTGGCGACCATATCTGGAAGAAAAAAGAGATTTTCGAAATTATAAATCAGGAGGAGCGTATTTTAAGACCGCTTAATTTTCCCGCTGCTGCACCGGGCCGAGGATATAATGTATATAAAGCTAAAAATGGTCTCAAAGTACGCGTAATCAATGTTAATGGCCGGGTTTTTATGCATGCCTTGGATTGTCCTTTTAAGTCAAGTATGCAGGCAGAGGATATATTATTTAAAGAAACAAA
>CAYOMI010000121.1:0-5097 GCA_964405005.1 uncultured Planctomycetales bacterium
CCTTTATACTCCTTAATTTATCTTGATGAGTCTTTAAATCCAAAACTACTTTTTTAATCTCTGCCAAGCTTCTGGGAGTTAATCCCACCCCATATTTTTCTAATATCCTTGCGTTTATCTCTTCCTGACCTGGTATTATGGATATAAATACAGGTACTAACTCCATCGCTAAAATTTCCGAGATACTTAAGCCCCCGGGTTTGGTGATGATTATATCAGATACAGCCATTAAATCTTGCGGATTGTCTATAAAAGCAAATACCCTTACATTGCTAAGATTCATTTTCGTCATTTTTCTATATAATCTAATATTTTTGGCACAAACTAATAAAATCTGAACCTCCTTATACAGCAATTTAACAATATCTTCCAGAGGTCCCACACCAAACGAACCAGTCATAATTAATACCGTAAACCTACTTGCATCTATACCCAATTTTTTAGAAAGGCAATTTCTATCATAAGGTGTCAAGAACTTTGAATCTACTGGTATTCCGAGATCCTTTATTCTCTTTTCTTCTACGCCTTGGCGTACCAATTCTTTCTTAGTAAACTCTGAAGCCACAATATAAATATCTGTGCCCTTAGATAACCAAAACGAATGCACACCAAAATCCGTAATTACAGCAATGACTTTAGATTTTATTTTCTGGGTATTTTTTAAATGGTTGGATATCTCTAGAGGCAAAAAATGCGTAGCGATGACAAAATCAGGATTTTCTTGGATTAAAAACCGGATAAAATTTCCGCAATTTAGAAGATTTACAATTGATGCCATTAACCTGGTTAAAGGACGTAAGAATCTGACATCCGTTATCCAGTATGCCAGGCGCCATAAGCCCAAGCCCTGCCTGATGAGGAAATTATATCCTACAATATAAGTATATTCGAATAGGGGATTTGTCTTTTCTAAGGCATTAACTATACCTATATCTATATAGGGCTTTTTTTGCTTTAAATAATTATATATGCCTTGTGCAGCCTTACGATGTCCACTACCTGCTGAGGCATAGCTGATAAGAACTTTCATTATATTTTTTATTTAAGGATAAATTCCGTGGCTTCCCAGAGGTCGCGAAAGACAAAATCCGGCTGAACTTCCCAACCTTTTTTATGGGACAATTTTTCTTTTCCAGAAAGAACAAGAATTGATTTACAACCTGCAGCCTTTGCGGTTTTTACATCGCGAATAGTATCGCCAATAAAAAAGGATTTTTTTGTCTTAACACTATGCGTTTTTTTAGCGATATCTATTAATCCTGCTTTGGGTTTGCGGCAGAAACAGTTTTCCTCCTGGCGATGCGTGCAATAATAAACAGCTTCGATTTTGCCTCCAGATTTTTCAATTGCCGCAAGCATCTTCTTAGTTATATCATCAAGATTTTCTTGGCTAAATATGCCCTTATTTATTCCTGCCTGGTTCGAGATGATAAAAATCTTAAATTTATGCTTATATAGTTTAGCAATCGCCAATTTAGCTTTGGGTAAAAATCGAAATTCCTTCCATGAAGTAACATATTTTCTATCGCCGGGGTATTTATTTATTACGCCATCACGATCAAGAAAAATAACTTTCATTTTCTCTAATCCAGGTGGTTAATTTCTCGATGCCTTCTTTTACAGGAATTTTAATCTTCCAATTAAGGGTTTTTTCTAATTTCGTAGTATCAGAAATATAAACCTTTTGATCTGAAGGCCGCCAATCTGTAAAATTCACTTTTGGCTTTTTGCTAGTTTTTGCTTCTAACTCATCAATAAACTCAAGCAAGGAAATAGTATTATTCGGGCCTCCACCGATATTAAAAAGCCCACTTTCTAAGTCGCTATTAATGAATCTATTAAATGCATCTACCAAATCATCAACATAAAGCATATCGCGCACCTGTTTGCCATTACCGTAGATGGTTATGGGTCTATTAAAAAGAGTGGCGATGATAAACCAGGCAACCCAACCCTGATCCTCAAAACCAAACTGCCGCGTTCCATAAGTACAAGACATACGAAAGACAGCAGTTTTCATCTTATAAATATAACTGTATTCCTGAACATATAGATCTCCTACAAACTTGGATACTCCATAAGGAGTATGTCCCGTTAAATCAGTGGGCATTTCTTCAGATACGCCCACAACTCCATCATAGACATATCTTAATTCTTGCTCCTTCAGAGAAATCTTATCTACATTTTCTCCATAAACCTTATTTGTAGAGCAGTAAATAATCACGGTATTCTTTGATTTCTTGTGCGCCGCTTCTATAACATTAAGGGTGCCGAAGGCATTGATACTAAAATCTTCCTTTGGCATACGCACGCTGGAAGGCACTCCTGGTTGGCCGGCAGTATGAATTATTACATCTACTCCTCTGCCAATCGCCTTGGTTACATCCTTATCATTACGCACATCGCCTTTAATACGCTTGATATTCTTAAATTGTTCCAAATAATTCCAGTTAAACTCTACAGACTTTTTGTCATAGCCAAAAATCTTTGAGCGCATCAGATTATCTAAAACTATAACCTTATTTTTAGGATTACTTTTTGCAAAAAACTCTGCACTGTGACTACCGACTAAACCAGCTCCGCCTGTAACCAACACTCTCATTTATCCTTTCTCCTTTCCAATACCATTTCACGATATTTTAAATAACTGATAAATTGGTATAAACCTGCGTTAAAAGCTACCAGAAAACCTATAAACCCATCTTTATATCCTTTTCTACCTATATATGTGCGCACAAAACGGTCCAGAGTCCTCCAGAGAAAACGGTAAAGACGCATTGGCTTATTCTGATTGAACCATTTCTGTGCTTCACGGCTAGTCTGGTTGTTTAATTTATTTAAGAAATCTTCCAGATTTTTATAGGAATAATGGATTATATCTGACTTAAGGTGTCCACAAGGCTCATCCATAAAAGCACGCGGATGAACAGCCACCTCTTCATAACGAAATTTATGTTTCTTGAAAAGTTTTAATTGAGGACTGGGATACCAACCGCCATATTTAACCCAATAATTACCAATGTAGTTGCGTCGAGGAATAGTAAAGCCATTTTCTATGGGATTTTCTGAAAGAACCTTTTTTATCTCACTTCTTAATTCTGGCGTAACTGTTTCATCAGCATCTAAGCTTAAAATCCAAGTATTTCGTGCTTGGGCGTATGCCCAATTCCTCTGTTTTCCCTCTATATCCATTTTTCTTATAAAAACCTTGTCTGTGTATCTACGCGTAATCTCAACTGTTTCATCCGAACTTCCATCATCAACCACGATAATCTCATCTGCCCACCTTACAGAATCAAGGCACTGGATGATGCGTGCCTGTTCATTTTTAGTTAAAACTACAACTGAAAGCGGAATTTTTTCTTCCATATTTATTCTTCTAAGGCTTCCTTTATAACTTTGACGATAAACTTAATTTGCTTTTCTTGTAAATGAGGATACATCGGCAAAGATATTATTTCTTTAGCTATTTTCTCCGAGACAGGAAAATCTCTTTCTTTATACTTTAAATCCGCATAAGCCTTTTGTAAATGCAGGGGTATCGGATAATGAATGAGTATTGCAATGCCATTTTTCTTCAATGCTTTAACTATTCTATCGCGCCTTTTAATCCTTAAGGCATACACATGATAAATATGCTTTACTCCTTCTGCTACAAAAGGGGTAATAACAGTATTGGTATCTTGAAAAAGGCGATTATAAGTTTGCGCTGCTCTTATGCGCATCTGATTCCATCTCTTTAATCTTTTCAATTTCACCCTCAAAATTGCTGCCTGAAGTGTATCTAGTCGGGCGTTATAACCAATGACAGAATGTTCGTATTTAGAAACTCGGCCGCAGTCCCTAAGCACAAGTAATTTTTTATAAATATATTCGTTATTGGTAACCACTATACCCGCATCACCCAATGCCCCTAAGTTTTTTGATGGATAGAAACTAAAACAACTTGCATCCCCAATGCTACCGACCATCCTCCATTTACCATTCATCTTAATCATTGCACCGTGAGCTTGCGCTGCATCCTCAATTATTTTTAAATTATATTTTTGGGCGATTCTGATAATCGCAGGCATATTTGCTGGCTGACCAAAAAGATGCACCGGGATTATGGCCTTTGTTTTTTGCGTGATGGCCTTTTCAATCTCTCTAGTATCAATATTATACGTATCTTGTTCTATATCTACAAAAACCGGCTTTGCGCCTGCGTAAGATACGGCATTAGCGGTAGCTATATAAGTGAAGTCGGGTACTATAACCTCATCTCCCTCTTCTATACCTAAACTAAGTAGAGTCAAAAATAATGCTGCTGTTCCTGAGCTTACTCCCACAGAATAGCGGGTGCCGCAAAATGCTGCAAATTCCTTCTCAAATAATCCTACCTCATGCCCTAAAATGAAGTCCCCCTTTTTGATTACGCTATTGATTGCCCTTTTGATTTCTTTTTCTAGTTCCTTATGCTGAGCATGAAGATTTACAAGGGGTATCATCTAAGCCTCCTTACTGCCTCGAATACTTCTTCTACATTTATATTTTTTATACAAACTCTATCCTTATCGCATATAGGCATTCTAAAGTTTTGATAACAAGGTCTACAACTTATATTATTTTTTATTACAATGTGATTCTGGCTTTTAGGATAGGGGCCGTAGACCATATCATCAACCGGACCAAAAATAGAAACTGTCTTTACGCCAGCCGCCACAGCGATATGCAAAGGTCCGCCGTCATTGGTTATCAAAATATTTAATTTGGCTATTGCTGCAATTAATTCATCCAAAGTTGTCTTTCCTACCAAATCAATAGCCTTATTCTCCATCGCATTGGCAATGATGTCGGCTATCGGCCGTTCTATCTCATCCCCTAGAATCAATACCTTTGCGTCTAATTCATTAATTATCTTATCTGCTAACTGAGCATATTTTATTGCCGACCAGTGCTTTATCTTAGCGTCTTTTCCCCAACTTCCACCTGCTCCTGGCGCAATACCTACTACGAAATCCTCTTCTTTGATTGCAAAATAATTAAATAAATTTTTTACCCCAGACTTACCAATTTCTGATATAGAGATTTCTAACTTATCATTCTTGGGAATTATAC
>CAYOMI010000122.1:0-5088 GCA_964405005.1 uncultured Planctomycetales bacterium
GTCCGCTTCCCGCAATCAACAAGTAAAAACTAACGGTGCGGGATGCCGAGCCTCTCGTGAACTGTGCTTGAGAGACGCGGGCAAAAAGGCAAATTTTGGTGCGGTCAAAATTTGCCTTTTCGCTTAAAATGAGCACCTCAATATCAAAATATAGCGAAATCCTGCGAAGCCAAGCGCGAAAGTTGCTTGGCGAAGCAGGAGAACACACAAAAAATCAAAAGATATCAGGGGGCGGAAAAACTTACAACAAAAACAATTTTACCACAGATTAAAGATAAAAGAAACCAGAAAAACAAGTGTGTGTCTATAAAAAAATAGGAGCGCCCTAGATTGTTCTAAAGATGCCCCTATTTGCAGAAAATATTATTGAGTTATACTGTCGGTAGATAGTTATTTAATTCCGGCGTTCTTTTAGCCAGAAACAAAACTCCTCTCCAAACTAAAATTATACTTACGGTAATCACCACTCCTAACATTAAATCTTTCACCCAGTTGTCCGAGATCAAAAACAGCTCACCGTTCCAGAGATGGTCAATAACCCCAAACAAAGCTCCACCATAAAACATAAGCATTAACCAAAAAAGTGACACTGTCTTTTTGCTCTTCCACATAAAAGTTGTCAGAATAGCTGCTGTAGTCGGCACAGTATAGCACATTTTTACTTCACCTCCTTCTTTTTAGAAAGCATAAACAAATGTTAAAACAACCGAATCATTCGCGTCTGTATTAGTACCGGTAAGTGTTCTCTGATAAGCTAAAAGTGTCTGTATCTTTTCGTTTGACCAGCCGATGCCTGGCGCAACTGAAAAATAGCTGATATCTGAAGAAGGGATTTTTCCTCCATCCTCTTTTTTATCGCCCTGTAAGAATCCGTTAAACTCTAACATTAGATTAAAACCTTTGGGAAGAAAATACTCAAGGCCAAAATCATAATTTAAGTAATTCGCATATTTAGTCTTAACGGCATCTACTTTCCTTTCTATGGGAAAACTGTATATTGCATCGGCATGAATAATGAATGGCTTCAATTTCTTAGTTAAATTTATCCCGTATCCGTGATCATAAGAGCCGCCTCCGGATGTCGCGCCTATTAAATCTGTGCCTAATTTATCGGGGTCGGCTTTTTGATATTTTCCGGTCGGAATCTTTAATTGAAATATTCCCGTTATATGAGGAAGGGTGTTCTGTTCTTCAATAGCGCAATAACGCAAGAATAAATAACTATCGCCAAATCCCATTGAATGAGCTTTTAAGTCACCCTCCTTTACATAATTTTGCTGATACACTAACTGACCATCAATTTCAAGCCTGTCAGTCAGACCGTATTGCATAAATAATTGTTCTTGATATTGGTATTTTCTGTCGCCTTTGGCCAAAGAGTCGTAATGTCCTTCAGAATTAAAAACGCCGCGTGTTCTGTTATAGAAGAAAAATGGTTGCACCACAAATTCTCCTCTTCCACAAACTGGCGCTGTCCATGTAGTTATAGGCCCAGCCGAAGGCGGATTCCATTCTTCTTGACCAGTTTCAGCAAAGACAGGTGTTGTATTAGAAAAAATAAAACTCACAAATACTATCCATACAAAAACTCTTCGCATATACACCTCTCTATCTTGCTACTATTTTTAAAATCGTGCTACCATTAGATAAAAAAATAATACCAATTACTTAATATCTCTACCGGTAGTTGACATACTTAAAGTTTCATGTTTTACGCCTTTTATTGATTTTAAAGTATCGGATAGTTTTTGCACTTCTTTTGGGCTTCCCTTTACCGCGATTATTTCCAGGCAATTATTATGGTCTAAATGGATATGCTGCGTAGAAATAATTAGTTTTTGGAATTCGTGCTGTGTATCTATAATTTTATTTAAAAGTTCTCTTTTGTGGTGGTTATAAATAAGAGTGATTGCCCCCACCACCTCCTTTCCCACTCGCCACTCTTTTTTCACCAGCTCCTGTCGAATTAAGTCTCTAAACGCTTCCGAACGGTTAACATAGTTCTTACCTCTTATAAGCTGGTCAAACTTATCTAACAGGTCTTTTTCTAATGAAATACCGAACCTAAATACTTTTGGCATAATTGATTATTTTAGTATTACTTTTATAAAAATAGTAGCACAAAATAGAATATTGTCAACTATTTTATCTAAACGAGTATCAAATTAAGGAGTATACCAATTGCTAATGCAACTATAATCATAATAGATGTAGATTTTAATGTGTCCTTTATCCCTAATTCCCTGATTAAAACCATATAAGTAGCAATGCAGGGAAAATAAACTGCCAATATCGTAGAGCCGATTACTAATTGTTTGGTGGTAAGATTTAATGGGCCAAGCATTCCTACAGCAACGTCTTTTCTTAAAAAACCGACAATTAAAGCAGAGATAGCTTCCTTGGGGAGACCCCATAATCCGGTTAAAACTGGAGTAAATATATAAGCAAAAAAATCTATAATTTTTAAAGTATAAAGTATATTCACAAAGAGCACGCCTAAAAGCACTAAAGGCAATGCTTCCTTTAAAAAACCGGATAAACGCATCCAGAGTTTTTTAATCACGGCGTTAACCTGCGGTATCCTATAAGGAGGAATTTCCACTAATATCTCCGGGCTTGAGCCTTTTAAAACTCTATTTAAAACCAGGCCCTTAATAATTAAAAGAAGAAAAAGAACCAAAAATATAAACGCTACATTTCCTCCACCCCTCTGCCCTACCAATCCGACAATCATCGCGATTTGCGCCATACAAGGGACGCCAATTGCCATTAAAGTGGTGGCAATAAATTTTTCACGCCTTTCTTCTAAAATGCGAGTTGCTAATACGCCAGGGACTTTGCAACCTAAACCTAAAATAAAAGGGATTATTGCGTATCCATGGAGCCCTAAACGGTGCATGAAATTATCCATTAGAACTGCCAAACGGGGGAGATATCCAAAGTCCTCCAAGAGTCCTAAGACTAAATAAAAACTAAATATGTAAGGCAACACCATAGCAATCGGAACAAACAAACCTGTAGTCAAAAGCCCAAAAGACTGACCAAAATTTATTTTACCTTCTATAAAATTACCGATAAGAATGTGATGCAAGAAACTTCCTCCGCCTAAAGTAGTGCTTAACTTTATTAACAAGGGCAGCCATAATCTTGTAAATAAAGGCTCAAATATATAACTAATTAAATTCTCACCAATAAAACGAACTACCCAAAAAGCGCAGTATATCACGCCCAAGGCAATGGGCAGCCCTGTAAGGGGCTTAATACTTAAATCTTCCAATCTTTCTAATAGTGTATGGTGACGGTGAGTTAATTTCTGGACTTCTTCTACAATCTTGCCTATTTTTTCCCATTTTTGGGCATCGGAAGATACAGGCAAGCTCCTCGCCTTTGCTTGCGGTAAACGCTCAATCAATTCCTTAATCCCCTCTCCGCTTAGGCCGCAAGTAGGGACTACTGGCACTCCTAATTGCTCCTCTAATTTCTTAACGTCGATAGAGATTCCCCGGTGTTTGGTATCATCCCACATATTCAAAGCCACGATCACCGGGATATCGTCTTCCAGCAATTGCAGGGTAAGATGCAGGTTCCTCTCTAAATTTGTGGCATCAACAATATTAATTGCGACGCCACCCTCTTTTACCATCCGACAAGCTACGTCTTCGGCTTTGCAAGTCGGTTCTAAAGTATATGTCCCCGGAACATCTATAACCATTATATTCTCATCGCCAAGCTTAACTTTGCCTTGAGTAAACTCTACTGTTGTCCCGGGATAATTAGAAATTATTACTTTGGCTCCTGTAAGCCTGGAAAATATAGCGCTCTTACCGACATTAGGATTCCCTACCAATAAAATCTTTTCTATTTTCATCTTTCGACTTCCACTAAAATTCTTCTGGCCATGCCAAAGCCAATAGCAATTTCTAAATTATCTATTTCTATTGTCTGGGGGCCATGCCAAAAATGAGAACTTACCTTAGTTATCTTTTTTTCTGGCCTTACTCCCATACTTTCTAATTTTCTCACCAGACCTTGACCACCCTGAATCTCTTTTACTATGCCAGCCTCTCCTGGCTGCATTTGGGTTAAATCCATAATCATTTTGACTCCTTATCCATTTATTGTATTCTCGTTCTCTTGGGTATCTTGCAATTCTTAAAATGCTTATAAATCCATCCGTTTTTTACATTCTTTCTTGAATCGAAATGAGAAACATAAGGTTTGATATCCAATAAAGGTGTTTTATCTAATATGTCAACTTCTGAAAAGATTATAGTGTTACCTTTAACCTTTTTTACTTTTATGATAGAGAATCCAAGATGATTTGGCCTATGAGGGCTTCTTATGGCAAAGATGCCATGCTCCTTATCTTCAAGAAATGGCTTTCCAATGAGCTTTACTTCTTTGGACCTGTTAAAATAGTAAATTAAAATAAGATGCGAAAATCCTTCGATATCCTTAAGACCTTTTTGATATTGCGGAAATATCTCTATTGTACCCGTAACGTCTTTTTCAAATTTGCCTTGAATGGGAATGCCCTTGGGTTCTTTATAGGGCGTACGGATTATTCCAATGGGCTTTAATTTAATTACTTTCTTCATTTTAAAAGGTAAAAACTTCTAAAAAACTCTTTCGTTTGACTTAAGTTTTGTATATGCTCTACAAAAAGGGCAAATCTTGCCAAATCCTTCCATACCTTTGGCAAACTTGGAATCAGGCAATGCCCTGGCAATGATACACAGAGGGCAAATATAACAGATAAAAGCTAATAATTTCACAAATATCTTCATGTTTTCTCTCCTACGTAAGTGGTAATATAACCATCATTATATTCTTTAAAATTAATCTTTGTTTGCCTGAAATTTACTTCTACGATCTTCTTTAAATCTATAGGCTTACCCTTGTGGACTTCTTTGTTAATTCTGTATACTTTATTCACTAAACCCTTTCCTTTTTTATTCAAATCAGAAACGATAACCTTGCCTCCAGGTTTTGTTACCCGAACCATCTCCTGAATAACCTTATGAGGATTTTTCACATCGTGAAGAAGGTTAGCTGATATTGTCGTAGAAAAACTCTCATTTGGGAATC
>CAYOMI010000123.1:0-4970 GCA_964405005.1 uncultured Planctomycetales bacterium
GTATTATAGATAACCTCTCCTTGTATGCCTAAGCGCCCATCACTATCAGCCAAGTAACCTAAGTTCGCCTCATGCTCAAAGACTTTGCCGTCCGGTAATACTGTTGAGAAACTCACCACTTGAATAACCGCCCTCTTTGAAACTACATCTCCTACTGCTTTGCCAATGGCAAAGGCCCCTTTTAAGGGGATCCTGGTGTTATTGGGGCCGTAAAAAGCCTCATCTACGCTGATTAATACTGGCAAGGGATTGCTTTCATTGGCAGGGGCATACACACCGGTAAGAAGAGTGCATTTGACAAAGCTGCCCAAAGGAAGATAAACGTACCTCTTCCCGGGAACTTTTTCCTCAATCTTGATTTCGCCGACTTTAGCCATCTCCAGATTAGTTGTCTTGCCGGCTGGTTGCGACATAGAAAGAGGATTTAATAGCATCTCTTCCAAAGATCCGGTGCTTTGCCCCCGCTCAAGGTTTTTCTTTGTTAAGCCGGTGTTCTGCTCAAGCTTATCCGTTACTCTCTTATCAAGATCAATGACAATCCTGCTGACCTGAGTTTGATTCTTACGCAGGTCTTGAGAGCTTTTTTCTAAAACAGCAATACGTTCATTCAGGGAATCAAACTTTGAGGATATACCGTAATACTGCTTTTCAATGCGGTTAACATAAGACTTTGTGTCCACAGAGCCGGTTATGACCCCGACATCTTTATCCTCAGCCAGACCAGCGGTCTTTTTAGTCTCAACCAACCCTAAACTTTTCTGAATCTTACGGGTTTCCTTACTGCCCGCAAATAACAGAAACGTAAGGGCGATAATTAAAGAAAAAATAATTGTGAAGGCTAACTTCGGATTATTACGCAGAACCGGCGGAAGCTTATTAAACCCGGGTATCTTATCAAGAGTTATCTTCATTGCGCCAACCCTTCCACAACCATATAGGCTTTTGCAGTATAAGCTGAATTTTTCTTTTTGGTATCTTGCGGCCTTGCCTCTAGTATCTGACTGTCAACGCTTATGGCTAGTAATCCTGGAAGCTCGATATGCTCGATTGGTATTACAACAGGCTTCCGAGTTAGATTCTCAAAAGTTAAACATAAGGCTTTTACATTATTGGAAAATTCATAAACCTCATTTATGGTGATGCGTAATTTAGCATTATTGAATATCTCTTGAGGATGCAGCTTCGAACTTACTGCTCCAGGCGGTTGTCTGCCGGTAAGAAGCGCTTTCATCAACTCAACCGTGTTTGCAATATCACTAGCCTTCTCGTCATTTCCCGCCTCGTGTGGTTTTGTAATCTTTATGCGACTAGGTGCTTGTGCTTCATCCATGATTAAATGCAAACAGTAGGAAACATTATCCTGGGTAACCACGTATATTTGTGAGTCAAGGTTTTCTCTAGGCAAAAGAAACATCCTGTTTCCCAAAGTCTCAATCTGTAAGGTTTCACCTGAAATGCTTTTTGTGACGTTGGCAATCTTTTCCGGAAACTCTGCTTCTGTGATCATGCCGGTCTTTAACCTTAAAGGAATCTCAGCACCGTAATCCGCTGCTCTTGAAATATTGACTTGCCCTGCCAGAAACATTCCAGAAATAATCAGCAAAATAAATATTTTTTTAGGTATCGTCATTTTATCTCTACCTCTTCCTGTTTAACCCCGGCTATCACCAGGCCGTAAGGGTTTGTCTCAATAGGCGGGATTCTCTGCAATGTTACTGTGTAGCAAAGGATGCGGTCATCCAGTTTTTCCTTGCCCATAAAAATAATCTTCTCTCCTGTTAAGGTTACTCTAAAATCGGCGCTTAAATCTTCCAGTTCCGGCTCTTTGCTTAAAGAGAATAGCGAAGAGATATTATCTCGTTCAACGCGGGATATTTCATCTTCAAGGCTCGCTCTTGTCCTGGAAAGAAGTTCCGGCGCCATATAGCGCATTGCCCTTTGATAGGTGTCTTTTACTGTTACAGGGGTAAAGTTATTGCGGTTTAAAAGCCAGTTTGAGGCAAAACCGCAGACCACAGCTTTATCGATATGGTTTGGATAGGCAATGCCGGCTTCCTGGGCGCTTGGGATGTAATAAATGGCTTGGGGTTTTGTCGATACCTTAAATAACGTAACCAAGAGGCCTATGCAGAAAGCAATCACGGCGTAAAGAGTAATCCCCAAAAAAGCGGAAGTCTTTTCTGCGTGGGCCCATTTCTCGATAAAACCTGTACGCTTTATTTTTTCAGTTTTTAGATCGCCCATGGCAAATAAAAAGGGCTGGCCTCCCGAGTCTTGCTCGAGAAACCAGCCCTTTAGTTCTTCTAATAAGGCTGTTTGTTTCTAACTTCCCTAAATTTTAACTTACAAAATTACTATACACTATAATTCCAGCTTGTCAAGTTTTTTTGCATCACTCAAAAAAAGCCTTGACAGAACCTGTAATTTGTGGCATATTCTATATGCAGGCTGGAAACAGACCTGCCTAAACACGCGGTCCCGATCCTTGTGGTCGGGATTTTCGCTTTGTAGAGCCTTCAAGCAGACTCTTTATGAAGAAAATTTCACCGGACAGTCTGCGTATGCTAATTAAGAAATTATGCATGCAAAGCTTCCATAACCGTTTCTGGATTAGCTTCCGCCACCTTAAGCAACGCCAATGCCGGTCCTTCGGGTTTTCTTCTGCCCTGTTCCCAATTCTGTAGAGTATCTACACTAACCCCGATCATGTGGGCAAATGTAAGTTGCGACGCATGAAGTTTCCTTCGGATTCTCTTTACAATTATGGGATGAAACTTAAAAATCCTGGCAGCTTTTAGTTTTCCGGCATGTATCTTTTTGGCCTGATCAATACTAGTCAATAAATCTTTAAAATCCTTATTTTTCATAGCACACCCTCCTTCACGTACTCACTTAATATTTTTATCTGTTCTTTTGTTAAATCCTCTTGTTCTGACTTTTTGTAAGGCAGCAACATGTATATTGCTTCATCCCGAACATACCAATAGTATATAATCCTTAACCCGCCCCGTTTACCTTTTCCGGGAATAACCCATCTTAGTTTCCTTAACCCTTTTGCCCCAGGAATAAGCGCTCCTGCTTCAGGGTTAATCACCAATGCCCATTGTAACTTACTATACTCATAATCAGAAAGAACATCTTTTATTTTCCTAGTGAAAATAGGGGTTTCAACGATCTCCACGTTGTTCTCCTTCCCATTTAAAGTATACGCCATTGGCGTATACTTGTCAAGTTAATTTTCGAGCTCTCTGAAAAAATACTGTTTTTGTAATTGAGACGCCTACGGCAATCTTTTTTGCCTTTTTAACTTTTCCGATCTTTAAAAGAACTTTTCAAAGCCGTCTTTTATCCTGCCCTGATAGCCAAAGCAGGCCGGAATATTTTACTTTTCAACGGTAATTTTAATAATTTTACAATTCTTTTGGCATTCATCACCAGGAATGTCATGAGGATTTGAACGGCCACCTTCCACTTACCGCGGTATCTGGCCCGTCTTAAACCGTGCCATTTCTTGGCTTCAGCGAATTTGCGCTCGATCATCTTGCGCATTTTTAGCACCCGTTTGCGGTAAGGGCTCTCCTTACCGTCAAAGAGATACCCTGCTCTTACAAAAACCCTGGCCCGGTCTTCTTTTGCTTTGATACAGGTCTCTTTAGCCGGACACCTAAAACAATCATTGGTTGAAAAGTAGTAAAGCCAGCCCTCCTCTTGAGGAATCCTCCCTATGGATATATTGCCCTGAGGGCACCTTAAAACCTTTTTCTCTTTGTTTAACCTAAAACCCTGCCATATACGGCGGTTTCTTTTGTGGAAGCTGATATAGGGCCGCATTTTCTTTATCCCGAGCAATTGGTAATTGTCGCCTGTATCATAAATGGTATCGGCCACCAGGCCGCGAGATGCAAGATGTTTTTCTTCTTCCTTGGCAAGCAGAGGCTTTAATCTTACGCCTTCGATTTCGTTGCCGGATAAAGTATCTACGCTAGTAATAATCTCAGATTCGTCTTCGGCAATATGCGCCTTGTAGCCGCAAAAGTTGTCTTCTCTTCTAGGCGAGGTCTGGCCAAAGCGGGCATCGGGGTCTATAAAACTGGCGAGCTTGCCTTTCTTCTTATGGTTCCAGCAAATTGTGTTTAACGTAGAGCAAAGATTATCCGCTTCTTGACTAAACTTGCCTTTTATCTTCTGGATAAACTTCCTTGTAAGCTTGCGCTCTTGGGTAATCTCGTTCTTTTCCGGCTTGGTAAAGAGACGCGTTTTACTTAGATACTTCCTGGCCAATTCTTTTGCCCTTTTCGGATTAAATCTGGAGATGACCTTGATAACAAGTTTTCTTCCTTGATGTAGAAGGTTGACTTTATTGGGTAAGGAGATATCGGCGTTTATCTTGGAGGCATCCACTATCTTAAAACGATCCTTTAAAAGGCCTTTTTCCTTTGCCTGGAGCACCAACCTGTCAAAGAGCTTATCAAATCTATCTCTGCCCAATCTCTCCCTGAAGACAACTAGAGAAGTATCGTCGGGAGTGGAGTCATGGATTTGCAACCCGATGAAGTAACGGTAGAGGATGTTATATTTTATCTGCTGAGATGCTTCCACATCCGAGAGGTTGTAATAGAACTCTAGGAAAAGCACCTTAAAGAGAACCTCGGGCGGATAGCTTGGCCTACCGAATTGACTATCATAAAGGTCTTTTGTCTCCTGCTCGACAAACGAAAAGTCTATTTGCTCTTTAATATCCAGTAAAATATGTTCAGTTGGAAGCAAGTTATCGTAAACATAACTATCAAAGAAATCCTTTTGCTTATTTATTTTACCTAACATATTGGTTTCCTGGTTTTGTCTATCTCTCTATCTACCAATATGTTATCACAAATATGAGAAAGAGCAAGCGAATTCTCCGACGGAAAAATAAATTCTTCCGACGATGAAATGAATAAAAATCACTCAGAGTTTTTCAGAGATTTCTT
>CAYOMI010000124.1:0-4945 GCA_964405005.1 uncultured Planctomycetales bacterium
TTATATAGCCTCAGGATATAAAAAGCCAGGATGATGCAAAAACCAATGGATGCATTATATACATAATGCTCGGAAAGAACCGGTCCAAAATAATCCAGGCTTTTATCCAGCTTAAGCAGAGGGATCAGGCCAACAAAATACATAATTAGCCCTAAGATAATTGCCTTGTTTTTATGAATAGCTGCCCTGGTCAAAAAATAGACAAATATTAATGAGGATAAAAAATAGAAAACTAATTTAATAACGTCATGTTTATTAAATAACGCTACTTTTAAATTCAGGGGCAGAATAAGTTGCCAGAAATAATCCTGCAGGCGCAGTAAAAAGTTCAAGGATTGATTTAGAGATAGCGGGGCCAAGATCTTAAGGCTATCCGAAGGCAAAAACATATTGCGCAGGGTAAAATACAACAAACCTAATACAATATAGGGCAATATTGATAAGAATATTTTATTTTTCTTGGTCTTCAGAAACATCGCGCAGACAATTAAATAAAGCGGGGATAGTAAAGCTCCTTCTCTGGAAAATAGCGCTCCGACATATAGCAACAGGGAAAAATAATAAAATCTCTTTCTGCTATCTTTTAGCCAGCGGATATACGCGAGTATAGACAGGAGGATAAAAAAGGTTTCCAGTAAATTTGACCTGCCGGCTATGAATGTAACCAGGCAGACCTGGGCAGGATGAATACAGAAGAATACGCCACTGGAAAATGCCAGGATCTTGTCGTTTAGTATCAGATAAACAAGCAGAAAAACAAACAGCGAGTTGAGGCTATGCAAGAGAATGTTGGAAATACGATAACCAGCTGGCCTCCCCCCCCAGAGGAGGTACTCCAGGGAATAGCTTAACGACTGAAACGGACGATAATAATAACTATCCGCCGTGGATTCCTTAGGTTTAAAATGGAAGATACCGGTTGTGAAAATGCTTGAGACATGGAAATTCTTAACATATGCATTGTTGGTAATCAGAAAGTTGTCATCGAGTATAAAGTCATTGTTTAACCCGTTGGAGTACAGGCAAAGACAAACGACAAACAGCGCAATAAACAGCTTAAGATTGGATATCTTATCCTTAGTCATAAACATGAATCATATCCAGCTGGTAAACTCTCCAAGCGTGGCAAGAAATATCTTTGCCTTCCTGAAGGAATTTATTTTCTTCAATATCCTGAATATTCGCCTGGGAGATAAATAAAATTGTATCATCGCAGACCTTCTCAGACGCTCCACCTGCCCAGGCGTAATCAATCCCGTATTCATGACGCAATTATTCTGCTCGTATAATCCCCAGTCCTGCGTCACTAACCATCCTTTTTGCTGGGCTATTTTATAAAGAACAGTGGACGGCCAGGGCACTGCGCAATACACCTGCACAAAGTCTATCTCCAGGGCCTTCAGCCAGCCTATCGTATCCAGCCCGGTTTCCATTGTTTCTTCCGGTAAACCAAAAATCACATGCCCGGTAACTTCTAATCCTACAGATTTTGCCAGACTAGCGGCATTTTCTATCTGTTCAACCGTAATACCCTTTTTCGCTGCATCAAGTATGCGTTGGCTCCCGGACTCCACTCCGTAGCCTATCATCCAGCAACCAGCGCGCTTCATAAGCCTAAGCAATTCTAAGTCCACCTTATCCGCGCGGCTGTTGCATGCCCAAGACACCCCGAGCCTTCTGCTGATTATTTCTTCGCACAACTTAACCGTATAATCCCTGGACTCGGTAAAAGATTCGCTCCAGATAAGAAACTGACTGACATTAAACCTCTTTTTTACATACTCCATCTCGTCAGCCACAATCTTATGGTCGCGATGCCTGACGCTACTGCCATAAAAAGGCTTTGCCGGACAGAACAGGCAGGCATTGGGACACCCCTTAGAAGTTGTAATTAAAAGGAAGGGCTCGGCACTTAACGGCAAGAGATAGTTATTTACATTTACTAATTCCCAGGCAGGAAACGGTAATTCATTCAAATTTTCATTAAATCCGCGCTCTAAATTATGCCGCACCCCAGACGCCTGGCGATAAGATAGGCCCTTTATCTCTCGCATTGATGCGCCGCCGCGTTTTAATTCATTTGCAACCTCTAAAAGGCAAAACTCCGGTTCTCCGCGGATCACATAGTCCAGGGAAGAAGCTATCGAAAACGCCTCATCCGGCAGGGCTGTCACATGCAGGCCAAAAGCCAGCGTCTTAATTCCAGGCGAAACTTCTTTGGCAATCTCGACACAATCTAGATCGGAGTATATGGAAGCTGTCGCCGTATTAACCACGAGAAGATCGGGATTAAATTCTTTTATATTCGACTTCAATTGCTCAAAGGATATGTCTTCAACGATGCAATCGCTTAACCTTACCTCCAGGCCCTCCCTTAAAAGCATGGCTGCCATTGTCGCCAGCGTAACCGGAGGCCAGACAGTTGTCCAGGCGCCCTTCCTTTGCATACACCTGCCCTCCCTGACCATTTTTATGCCGTTGCTTGCCGGAGGGTTAATAAGATAAACTTTCATTTTTCACCCGTTATAAATAACGATCCCGCAACTTCTCTTAGCGGAGTTTTTTCAAAAAAGGCCCCTACCTTATCGATAATCTTCACTAATGAGGCTGGGGTAGAGGGATGCATAAAATCGAACGGCCTGACAACAATATTCTTGAAACCTGACCGCTCAAGCATCCTGCTTAAAAACCAGCGGTAAAAAGCTTTTTCTCCCGATGAATCACCGGCTAGTTTCTTAAGGAGTTTTATTTTTTTCTGAAGGAAAATCTGCGGATTGCACATATTCGGCTCTGAAAAAGCAATCCTGCCTCCTTTTTTAAGAACCCGGTATATCTGCCTTAAGGCCTTTTCAACTTCTAGGTGGTGCAGTATTGAATTCCCCAGGACTGCATCAAAACTATCCCCCCGAAGAGGGAGCAGCTCGACATCCGATAAGAAAAATATGCCGTTTTCTGCCGTGTTTAATTTTTTCTGGGCACGCCTTACCATATTGAGAGAAAAGTCGGTAGCAAATAAATTTAAGCCGTAATGAATCATAGCCCTGGTATATTCTCCGGTGCCGCAACCAATTTCCAGGATTTTTAAACCTGGTTTTAGCCTGCAGTATTCAATGAAAAGCTTCACGCGCCTCTCGACTCGCAGTATACCGGAGGGCTTCCCATACACGTTGAAATCAGTGTCAAAGGCTTGCGCTATCGTATCAAAGTAATTTTTTTCTTCTAATCTCATCGATAACTACAGATGGTTTTATCTGCCTTAAACAAAAATGGTTATTGCGGCATCTGGCAGATTTATAATTCTTGATTCTGATACAAGGACTACAGCTTAAGTTACTATAGAATACCGTGTCTAGGGCCCCATCCGGGCCATAGATAAGCGGTGTTTCCGGACCGAAGAATGAAATAGAGGGAACTTTTAAATAGGCAGCTAAATGTAAAGGGCCGCTATCATTTGAAATAAATAACTTGAACTTAGTCATTAAATAAGCTAGCTGTGTCAGCGAAATTATGCCTGCAAAATTATGAACGCTCATCCTTTGATCCTGATGCATAAGGTCGATTGTGGATTTTACATAACGAAGGTCGTCCTCCGAGCCTATAAATATTATATGCGCAGAGTATGTTTTAATTAATTCTTCGGATAAAGCCACAAAATACTCTTTCGGCCAGCGCCTCAATAAACACAATTCACTGGCATTTATGTTAATTCCTACTATTGGACCTGTACCCACCAGCGATTCCCTCGCGAGCAGGATGTCTACGGCTGTTTTTTGTTCATTTTTAATATTTAATTTGAGCGGGTAGGACAAATCTCCGGTATCGTTTCTTATAAAACTAATCATTTCCGAATAAGAATCCTTTAATTTTGCGTCTTCTCGAAAATGCAGCGTATCCGTAAAACACCTCCCCCTCCAGATGCCGTCGTATTGAAAACCTATTCTTTTCTTGGCATTAATTAAACAGGAGATGAGGGCCGAGAATCTAGAAGTAAATTCCAAGTCAAAGGAAATATCGAAAGATTTTTTTCTCAAGTAAAGAATTGTTCTGATACTATCTATGGCAAAGCTGGGTAAATTTCTTATATCTATATCGATTATTTCGTCAAATAACCCGGTTATCGAAAAAATTTGGCTATTTTGTTTTAGCGTTAAGACACAGATATGCGTATCAGGTAATTTCTTACGAATAGACTGAAAAAAATCATATCCTAACACTATGCTCCCAAAACCCCAGAACTTAATAACCAGCATTCTATCTATTTTCCGGGTAGCGGAAAGATCCGCGTCTTTAAGAAAACGCTCGATTATGCTCGCGGCTGCAATTAATAAGAACCCTAAGTATTTATCTAATAATCTTAGATATCTTATCTTCATATTCCATCATCCGGCAACCGGTTAAGATAAACGATTGAAAATTGCTTTATATAGACTTTAGGCAGGTTATTATAATAAATTACCCGCGGCGCTAGCGCGAATTACGATAAGGTTCCAGCAACCCGCAGAGTTCCGGGCTCACCCTATGACCAAATTTGTCAGCCAGATCAAGATGTTGAATAGCCAGGTCGTATTTTTTCTCATGATAATAGGCTGCGGCCAGATTATTATGCGCTACGGCCATCTTGGGGTAGATCTGAAGGGCTCCCCGGTAAACAGCAATAGCCTCAGCATTCCTGCCAAGCCCCTGATAAACAGCCCCGAGATTAATATACGCTTCCAGAAGATTTCCTTTCAACGCTATTGCCTTACGATAGGAAAAAATCGCCTCCTCGTTTTTTCCAAGCGCTGAGTATGCGTTAGCAAGATTAAAGTATGCCTCTGCAAACTCAGGATCAAACTCTATTGCTTTCAGATAGCAAGAGACTGCGGCAGACTTATCCCCCATCGTAGAATAAGTAACCCCTAAATTATTATAGGCATTTGCATCTTTGGGTTTAATTGATAGTGCC
>CAYOMI010000125.1:0-4933 GCA_964405005.1 uncultured Planctomycetales bacterium
AGACAGATATACACCTTAAGACCTGCACCCGCAGCTCTTAATGCCAATCCTAATGCAGCAGTAGTTTTACCTTTTCCATCGCCCGTATATACCTGAATCAATTTACCACAGCCTCCCAGCTCATTACTCCTAGAGCACATAAAATTGCAACAATGATTCCCGCAGTAATTACACCCATGGTTATAGCAATAAATGCGTATCTAAATCTAATCTTAAATAGCGATGCTGCTACTACTCCACTCCAGGCGCCAGTCATAGGGAGCGGTATGGCTACAAATATTGCTAACCCTAAGGCTTCATACCTCTGAACCTTGTCTGCATTTTTTTTAGTGCGTTCAAAGAGCCAGTCAAAAAAACGCGACCAGATTCTATATTTCCTTAGACTATTAGAAATCGGCTCTAGTAAAAATAATGCTGGCACAATTGGAAGTATATTGCCTAACACTGACAAAAAAAATGCCTTATACATAGGCAGACCAAAAGAAAGCGCCAAAGGAATGGCTCCCCTTAATTCTGATATAGGAAGAGCGCCTACAATTATTACAATATATTCTTTAGGGATATTCTTTAGCCAATTTATTATTATATTAAGCATTTTCGTTCTTCCAGCCGTATCTTCCTACCAATGGAACAAATACACAGCCGCAGATATTGGTTGAATTAAGCACATCTTTTTTCTTTTCTATCAGAGTTAAAATCTGGCTATAGCTTTCCCCTAATGGTAATATGAGTTTACCGTTTTCCTTTAATTGTTCTATCAGAGGCAAGGGGATGTTTGGGCTTGCAGCAGTAACAATAATTCTATCAAAAGGAGCAAATTCTTCCCAACCCAAAGTTCCATCATCCACCTTTATCTTTATATTTATGTATTCCATCTGCCTAAGCAGTATTTCTGCCCTCTTACCTAGACTCTCAAACCTCTCGATGCTATAAATTTCTTTAGCTAATTCTGCTAATATTGCAGTCTGGTATCCTGAACCGGTACCTATTTCTAAAACCTTTTCTTCGCCCTTTAAATCTAAACATTCGGTCATAAGAGCTACCATATAAGGTTGTGATATAGTCTGTCCTTCTCCAATTGGCACAGGAAAATCTGCATAGGCACTTGTTCTTATATTTTCAGGAATAAATTTGTGTCGCTCTACCTTATAAAAGGCTTCTAAGACCCTTTTATCTTTTATGCCCCGGGGCAGAAGTTGCTCCTCAACCATCCTTTTTCTTAATACTGGGTAGTCCATAGTTCTCTTATGATAAACCAGATAAATCTTAAGGTATCTATAAACGGATTGATTTGACTTTTTTCTCCTCTATATATAGTCTGGATAGGTATAGATTCAATTTTGAATCCTAAGCGAGAAGCCCGAATTAATAATTCTGATTCCGTTTCATATTTAGAGGTTACAAATTTAACTTTTTTTAAAACCTCTTTTTTAATCAGACGGAAACCAGATTGTGAATCAGGAATTTTCTGTTTTGCAATTTTAGAAATCAACCAGGACATAACGTGGTTAGTTATAACTCGAAGGAGGGGCATGTTTTTATATTTAGACATTCGATTACCAATAAAAATATTACCTTCTGAAGTTTCGGCCAAACGTATGAAATCGGGTATCTCTTCAGGTCTATGTTGGCCATCGCCATCCATAGTGATTATCACATCATAATCTCTGCTCAATGCATAATTAAAACCTTTAATCAACATCGCTCCCTTTCCTTGATTATTTTGGTTTCTTAAAACAAGGGCCCCGGCTTCCTGTGCAATTTTAAATGTATTATCATAAGAGCCATCGTCAATAACAACTACATCTAAATTTTGATTACGAATTTTCCTTACCAGCTCTTTAATACTTTTAGCCTCATTATATGTAGGGATAACCACACAGATTTTCATTATGTATCCCCTATCCAGAATTTCCTAAACATATACCACTGCTCAGGATATTTTCTAATATATTTTTCGACAATAATTTTATATTTAATCACTAATTCCTGCAGAGCACTGTTTTTTTCTCTTTTTTTGAATACGGCACCTGAGTCTAAGTCATTATTCTTCGGAATAAATTCTATCGGCCGTTCCATTCTTAAGGTAAAACTATCATCGTCGTTTCTTACCATGAATCCAGCTACAATAGGTGCTCCGGTCTTTAGAGAAAAGGCAGCTGGACCAGTAGGTAATAATGTTGGTTTGCCCAAAAAATCTAAAACCATCCCTCTTTCAGTAAAATCCCGGTCACCCAATAAAGCTACTATTTCATTGTTTTTTAGGACATTGAAGCATTGTCGGGCAGCCCTACCCAAAGGTATAACTTTTACACCCTTACATTCTCTTTGGAAATTAAAAAAATTATTTACCATTTTGTCTTTATGAGGTAGGGCAACTGCCCAAAAAGGATATCCTAAAAGCGCTATTACCACTCCTCCTAGTTCCCAGTTTCCTAGGTGGGCGGTTAAAATAATTGCGCCTTTTCCTTTAGAGAGGGCTTGATTGATACATTCCATATTTTCTAAACGGATATTGTTCTTTATGTATTCGTTATCCAGTTTGGAGAAACGAAAAAAATCCACAAGATATTTGGCGAAATTACGAAACATCCGAAGTCGAGTTTTTCTTATCTCTCTATTTGATTTTTCAGGGAAGATTGCTTTTAGGTTTTCTTTTACAGTCCAACGGTCTTTATAGGCAAATATATAGTGTAAATCCGAGACAATCACTGCTATCCAATAGGCTACCCTTAGCGGTAGATGTAAAGCCAGGAATTGGCCGATGCGATATAAAATGTAATTAACCATTATTATATATTTAATAAAAGCCTCGCTATATCTAGACTCGAATTAGGTTTAGCTATTCTACTGGTGACTTCCTGCATTTGTTTCAATTTACAAGGGTTATCAAACAAATCCTCAATCACTAAGTTTATATCTTGAGGTCTGTCTAACCTGATTGCTGCTCCTTTTTTAGTAAGGTACTCTGCGTTATTTGCTTCCTGTCCAGGTATGGGTTTTATAATAATCATCGGTATCTTTTTTGCTAGGGCCTCTGCAGTGGTTATACCCCCTGGCTTGGTAATTAGTATATCAGCTATACTCATTAATTCATTGATATTATTAATGTAACCGAAAACCAAAATCTTATTTTTGTACCTCCTTATATCTTCTTTTAAAGACCGATAAAGTCTTTTATTGGTTCCAGTCACAACTAATTCCTGGACGCTCATTTTTAATTTTTCTAAGGATTTGACTATTGTCTTTATGGGTCCCAATCCCTGACCTCCTCCCATAATTAATATTTTAGGCAGATCCGCACGTAAATTCAGTCTTTGCATAATCTCATCTTTCGGTATATCTTGATTAAATTTGGGATCAAAGGGTATTCCTAGTGTCTTTATCCTTTGAGCAGATACCCCCTTTTTTACTAAACGCAGAGATACATCATCTGAGGGAGTTACATAGTAGTCTACTGTATCATAAATCCAGTATGAATGTGGCACATAGTCAGTCAGTACTGCAATAAGTGGAGTTTCTAAATTAAAATTTTTTTTAAAGTCTGCCACCATTCCGCAGGGGAAAGCCTGTGTACAGACGATGAGATTAGGTCTAAAATTGTCAAAAAGTTTTTTTAATTTAGGAGAGTTAAATTTATGAATACCCCTTCTTAACTTCTCTAAATTCTTTATCACATTTGGATTATCGTAGAGATAATTCCAAATTTTTGGTGCCCTTTTGATAACTCCCATATAAAGCCTATTGACTATTTTTTCTGAAATAGGATTAGTATAATTAAAGGCATTGATATTAAAAATTTCTACCTCGGGCTCTACAATCCTTAATGCCTTTTCAATTGCTAAGGCAGCATTGCGATGCCCTGAGACATCCGATATATACATTAATAGTATGTGCTTAGATGGCATAGAACCTAAATCTTTTCTTCCCGAGAGAGTTTAATAAATACCTCGACAACCATAGGATTAAATTGTATACCTTTGAGACGTTGAATTTCTTCGATAGCCTCATTTCTATACATGGCAGCTCGATATGGTCTATCCCTGGTCATTGCATCAAAAGAATCAGCTACTGATATTATTGAGGCAATTAAAGGTATCTGTTCACCTTTTAGGCCTTCAGGATATCCTGAGCCATCATATCTTTCATGATGATATTTTATGCCTAGTAGAGAATTCTCTAATTCTTTAATAGGTTTGAGAATAGTTGCACCTATTAGAGGATGTTCTTTTATTTTCTTTTTCTCGCCCACAGTTAAGAGTCCTCTTTTATTCAGTATGTATTCTGGAACCCCAATTTTACCTATATCGTGCAAAAGGCTGGCGATATGAAGATTTTCTAAGAATTTTTCATCAAAGAGTTTTTTACTCTTCTGATTAAGTCTCTTGGCAATCATAATAGCAAGATTGGTTACGCGCGTGGTATGACCGTGTGTATAGTGGTCCTTAGCCTCTATAGCTGCAGCCAAGGCAATGGTTGTACGAATAAAAAGCTGATGTTTCCTATCTAATTCTGATTCTAATTCTTTAAAAAGCTGGGTATTTTTTATTGGCATTGCTAAATAAGAAGCCAAGGCAGCCAAAAAATCCAATTCTTCTTGTAGAAAACTTACGCCATTATTTTTGTGTCCCAACAATAATATACCCAATAAGTCGCCCCTGAAGTAGGTAGGGATACAAACGGCGGTTTCCAGAATCTTAGCTTGATATAAAACTTGATGGAGTAGGCGGTTCAAATTGTTATTTGGATCGCCTGATTTTAAACTCTTACTTGCCTCTTCACAAACAAGCACCTCATTATTAAAAAGCAGTTTATTCTTATGCTCTCTAAAAAAATAAATAAGGGGTTCATCTTTATCTATACGCGCAAGCCCTACAGGCACCTTTGTTTTTAAAGATCCCCTTGATAAGGTGAGTATATATGTATCCTTATC
>CAYOMI010000126.1:0-4928 GCA_964405005.1 uncultured Planctomycetales bacterium
ATATATTATAGAGAAAATGTACAAAATAATTGAAAAATTGTTTAAACTGAAAGAATTAAACACCAGTATCCGCACAGAGATAATCGCCGGTATTACCACCTTTATGACTATGGCTTATATAATTTTTGTTCAGCCCGCCGTTCTTTCTGGTTCTATGTTTGGAATAACCACAGGGATGGATTTTGGTGCAGTAACTGCAGCTACTTGCATCGCTACCGCCGTTGCTACAACCATTATGGCACTCTACGCAAACTATCCTATTGCAGTTGCACCAGGAATGGGCGAAAATTTCTTTTTTGTATTTTCAGTTATGCCAGCGGCTTTAGCCTTGGGCTTCAGCAATGCCTGGCAGGTCGCTTTAGGAGTTGTATTTGTGGCAGGAGTACTTTTTTATATACTTTTTTTACTGGGGATAAGAGAAAAAATCTTCGATGCCATCAGTCCGAGCATGAAAAATGGTATTGCTTGTGGCATAGGTCTATTTATCGCTTTTATCGGTTTACAAAATGCGGGCTTAATTGTCAAATCACCGGGAACTATCGTGAGGATGAATTCAAATTTTTCTTCTCCTGATTTAATCGTGTTCTTTTTTGGGCTAATACTCACGGTGATTCTGCACACTAGAAAAATTCACGGTTCAATACTCTGGGGTATCCTTGCAACAACAGTTTTTGCATCCGCCTTGAAGATTTTATTGCCGCTTTTTCCAACGGCAATCTCTCAGTCAAAAATCGTCACGGAATCCATGCTAATGTCTCGTTTTGTAATTGCCCATAAAATTATTTCTACACCTCCATCATTAGCTCCGACATTTTTAAAAATGGATATTATCCATGCGCTTTCATTAGCATTGTGGCCGTTCATTATAATGCATTTGTATATGGATGTTTTTGATACTGTGGGAACACTCATTGGCATAGGAGAACAGGCTGGCTTTATGAAAGGCAACAAATTACCCCGCGCACGTCAGGCGATGTTTTCTGATCAGGCAGGAACTGTGGTAGGGGCAGTGCTGGGGACAAGCACAGTAACCAGTTATATTGAAAGCGCAACAGGCGTGGAGGCTGGAGGAAGGACCGGACTTACTAGCTTGGTTGTAGCATTGCTATTTTTGTTAGCGCTTTTCTTCAGTCCAATTGTTGCCATGATTGGCAGTTATGCCCAGATTACTGCTCCAGCCTTGGTTCTGGTAGGAGCGATGATGATGCGCAATGTCAGCAGAATAGAATGGAATGATTATAGTGAATCAATTCCAGCTTTTTTAGCTCTGATCGGTATCCCCTTAAGTTATTCCATATCTGATGGCCTGGCATTAGGTTTTATTTCATATCCATTGATTAAGCTTTTTAGTGGAAGACAAAAAGAAGTATCCTGGCTTTCATATGTGCTCGCAATCATTTTAATCTTTTATTTTGTATTTTTAAAGACAAAATCTGGTTAAAAAAATTTTGGAGAGGTTCGGGAGTGGCTTAACCGGCACGCCTGGAGAGCGTGTGACCTGAAAGGGTTCGTGGGTTCGAATCCCACCCTCTCCGTTTTGAAAAATCAGGAGGTGTTATAATGGCAAAGAAGATATTGTTAGTGGATGACGAAACAGATTTTTTGGATATTATGGGAGAGAGAATAAGATCATGGGGCTATGAAGTAATTCTGGTCTCAAATGGTAAAGAAGCTATAGAAGCCATACGCCGCAAAGAGCCCGAGATTGTAATTCTGGATTATTTGATGCCTGAAATGGACGGTATAGATACCTTGAAACAGATACGCCGAATAGATAAAGATATACCGGTGATTATGTTTACTGCCTACCCGGAAATGAAAGCAATAGATGGTACAGAGAAATTAGGTGTGAGTGCCTTTGTCCCAAAATTAAGCGTGTATACGGATGTACAGATTAGTCTGAAATCAGCTATAAATATGGTGGAGAAGAAATTAATTAAGAGCTAAACAATGCATAGAAAGAGAATGTTGATAGTTGATGATGAGAGCCAATGTTGTAGCCTTTTTAAGGACTATTTTAGTAAGCAGAATTACTTAGTAGATGTTGCCTATGATGGTCGGCAAGCAAAGGATTTATTAGAATGCAATAAGTACGATTATGTATTTTTTGATTGCAATATGCCGGAATTATCAGGAGTTGAATTGATTAAGGTTATAAAAGAAAATAATCCGCAAGCCAGGAAGATTATGATTTCTGGCTACGATTTAGTTAATGAAGAATTTGCCAAATATTTAGGTATAGATATATTTTTGCGCAAACCGTTTTCTTTAAAGGATACCGAGAAAGCAATGGGTTTATGAGATAAGTTAGATAACAGAGGAGGTAGATAATGAAGAAGATATTGCTTCTGGATGATAATCCAGAATTTGTTGAGGTTATAAAGATACGATTGGAAGCGAATAATTATTCTGTATCGGCTACTTCGGATAGCCAAGATTTTTTTCAGATATCAGAAAAAGAAAAACCCGATTTAATTATACTTGATATTATAATGCCGGGCGTAGATGGATATCAGATATGTGAACAGTTAAGGAAAGAGAAGAGTACAGCAAATATACCTATAATACTTCTTACAGGTAAGGAATTAGAGCCGTCGGGTATTAACGATAGATGTCTTAAGTTGGGTATCGAAGGTTTCCTTTTAAAACCTATAGATGCAAAAGATTTATTAGCTAAGATAGATGAGGTCTTAGGAACGAAGTAATTTATCTTGCGCCCATAGCTCAATTGGATAGAGCACCAGCCTACGGAGCTGGGTGTTGCAGGTTCGACTCCTGCTGGGCGCATTTAATACAGAGTTAAGATTAATGGGTAAGATAGATGAGATTTATATGTCTGAGGCCTTAAAAGAAGCGCAAAAGGCCTTTGGCGAAAATGAAGTTCCAGTTGGCGCAGTTATAGTTTATAAGAGAAGGATAATTGCCCGCGGCTATAATCAAGTCGAGAAACTAAAAGATCCCACTGCTCATGCTGAGATGTTGGCTTTGACCTCTGCAACGAATTATTTAGGGACAAAGTGGTTGAATGAGTCATCCATATATGCTACAATTGAGCCGTGCAGTATGTGTGCGGGTGCATTGGTGCTTTCCCGAATTAAAAATTTATACTTTGGCGCTAAGGATCCTAAAGCCGGTGCCTGCGGATCCGTCGTTGATATTACGAATCATAAGAAATTTAATCATCACATAAAAGTAAAAGGTGGTATTTTAGAAAAAGAGTGTGGCTCTTTGTTAAGAGAGTTTTTTAAGAAGAAGAGAAAGAAGGATTGATATCCTTCGCCCCTTTGGGGCTCAGGATAAAAATTTCAAACAATTAATAAAGGGAAATTTTTAATTTGGAGAGGTGGCTGAGCGGTCGATAGCAGTTGCCTGCTAAGCAATTGGCCCGGGCAACTGGGCCCCTGGGTTCGAATCCCAGCCTCTCCGCCAATTAGGAAATGGAGCATCAGAGAGAAAGCCCCTATAGGGGCTTTCCGACGAAAAAACGAGGCGGCGCTCTTTTAAAATAAAGTTCGAACCAATCTTTTTCAGAAATTCTTTTTGGGATTCTAAATTTCTCTCTTCCATTGCGCAATGCGCTGAATTTAAAAGAGTTACAAATTCCTTCGCTGGTTCGAACCAATTATTAGCCCCAGCAGCAAAATCCTTCAAGTTTTCCTGTAACACTTTCTTCTCGTTAATAAAACTTTCCTTCTTTCTCTGGTATTCTTCAAGAGTAATTGTGCCTTCAAGGTAAATATCTATAAGTTTATTTATCTTATTATCCACCTCAGTAATTTTATTCTGTAGATTTTGTTGTTGGGGCAATGATGATTGGACAGCCGAATTCTTATCTTTTTCTAACTGCTCTAAAATTTTCTTTGTCCAATCAGCACACAAAGAAACTTTTTGAATGAACTTTTTGATTTGCGCAGCGAGCTCTTCTTCGCGGACATACTTTTGCTTACAGTTTGTTAGTCTCTTGGTGCAGCGGTAATAAACATGTCCTTTTTGTAGCTCTGCGGTAATCATTCTACTGCACTCACCACAGCGCATTAAGCCTCTAAGGACAAATTTAGTAGTTTGTTTTTCCTTGTGTCTGCCGCGCATTCGCATTACCTCCTGACACCTATCAAAAAGTTTCTTTGTGATAATTGGTTCGTGTGTTCCCTCGTAAGTCTCGCCTTTATAGCGAAAAACACCATAATAAAGAGGGTTTTTGAGGATAGTTTGATATTGGCTTCTGCTTAAAGGTTTATTTCTTCTGCCAGTTAACCCTAAGGAATTTATTTTGTCTCGTATCTCATCAAGAGTATATTTACCAGTAGAGTACAACTCAAAAACCCTCTTGATGAAAGGAGCCTTGCCCTCGTCTAAAATAATAGTTCTCATTTTTCTGTCATTAAGATAGCCAATTGGTGCCCATTGAGGCTAGATTCCTTTACTTAACTTTAAGCGGATACCTCGCCGGATATTCTCAGAGAGCGCATCAATGTAATATTTGCTTTGTCCGAACGCAATAGAGAGCATAAATTTACCTTGTGCATTATTATCAAGGCGGTAGGTAGGAAATTTTAGGTCTTTAATGATGCCTCGGTCCAAAAGGTAAATAATCTTTCCACCATCTACGGAATTGCGCGCCAAACGGTCAGGATGCCAGGCTAAGATGCCTTCAGCCTCGCCTTTTTCTATTGCTTTGAGCATCTCGTTAAAGAGAGGTCTGCCTGGTTCTTTGGCTGTCATTTTTTCAACTAACTCCTTATAAACAAAAAGATTTTCTCTTTTGGCAAAGGCGCGCAATTCCACAAGCTGAGCCTCAATGGATAAAACTTGTCTATCTTCGTCATCTGTTGATTTTCTGGCATAGATAAAATACTTCATAGGGCAAGGCTCCTTTCTCCCAAAAAGGGAAGGGGGAAATTTAGAATCCAGTCATTTAATTTTGAGCC
>CAYOMI010000127.1:0-4905 GCA_964405005.1 uncultured Planctomycetales bacterium
ATGTTAAACATTTTTCCTTATAATAATGGGCATACAATGGTGTTTCCATTGAGACACATAAAAGACCTCTCGCAATTAAAAGAAACAGAGATCCTAGATTTATTTACAAATTTAAACTATACAAAAAAATTGTTAGATAAAGTCTTAAGTCCAGATGGGTACAATATAGGTATTAACCTATCTGAGGCTGCTGGGGCGGGTTTAGCTTGTCATATGCATATACATATCGTTCCCCGTTGGCGCGGAGATACTAATTTTATGCCAACAATATACAATACTAAAATAATTTCTCAGTCGTTAGATGAACTTTACAAACAGTTAAGAAATGCTAGACCAAAAGCAGATTAAAGAATTAGAAAATAAATTCTTGGCATCCTATGCTATGAAGACTTATGAAAGCAGGGGTAGGATATACAAAGAAACCGAACATCCTTATAGATCTGCTTATCAAAGAGATCGAGACAGGATTGTCCATTCGGCAGCCTTTCGTCGCTTAGAATATAAAACCCAAGTCTTTGTTAACCATGAAGGAGATTATTATCGTACAAGGCTCACTCATACCCTAGAAGTGGCACAGATAGCCAGAACAATTGCCTCTGCATTAAGGTTAAATGTTGACCTTACCGAAGCAATTGCCCTTGTCCATGATTTAGGGCATACTCCTTTTGGACACTCTGGAGAAGAGACACTTAATGAACTGATGCTTAAGTCTGGTGGTTTTAATCATAACCTACAATGCTTAAGGGTAGTAGATATCCTAGAGGAGAGATATCCTGATTTTCCAGGGCTTAATTTAAGCTGGGAAGTACGGGAGGGCATTATTAAACACTCATCGGCATTTGACAAAGCTGTTAAAATCAAAGAGTTAGCACCAGAAGAAATGCCTACCTTAGAGGCTCAGATAGTAGATATTGCTGATGAAATTGCCTATGATAACCATGACCTCGATGACGGCCTTACCTCTGGGCTATTGAAAGAATGTGACTTAGAAAAATTAGAGATATGGAATAATATCTCTCGTAAATTCGATAGAAAATATGTTAAAATAGAAAAAGATTTAAAAAAATATCTAATTATTAGGTTGTTAATTAATCAACAAGTTACCGATTTAATCAATGAGTCAGAGACAAAAATAAAGAAAATAAAACTTGAAAGCCCTTGGGACGCTAAGAAATTAAGTCAAAAAATAATCTCTTTTAGCGATGATATATTAAAATTAAGAAAACCTTTACGCAAATTTCTAATGGAGAATCTGTATCATCACTATCGCGTAGTAAGAATGAGTAATAAAGCCAAACGATTTATAAAACAGTTATTTGAAGTCTATATAGAAAAACCTGAAGGGTTACCCGCTCATATACAAAAGCATATACCGAAAGTTGGTGTAAGACGAGCAATCTGCGATTATATTGCGGGAATGACAGATAGATATGCCTTAGATGAGTATAAAAAATTATTTGACCCCTACGAAAAAGTATAAGACGTTACTTTCTGCAGTCCACAGCGTCTATCGACTGGTCAACTCCACCTTTGAGACTAAAGATCTCGTTTCTCGTCTGGCAAAACTTATCTGCCAAATATTTGATGTGAAATATTGTCTGATAATGGTACTGGACTCCACAAAAAAATATTCTGTATTTAAATGTCTGGCAAGTGATAGAAAAAAATATATCACTGATAAGAAAACAAAGATTACTGACAGAGTAGGGAAGAAAATCATAAAGACATTTGGTTCTCTAAGGGGCAGGGATTTTCTGGGTATACCATTGGTTTGCGAAGATATTGTAGGGGTATTGATTATAAGACATCCTAAAAACAAACTTAGTTTCGATAATTTTGATCAAGATTTACTTGTAACTATAACCGAACAGGCAACAATAGGTTTAAAAAATCTGCAATTATATGAAGAACAGCAAAGGATAGTTTTAGGAAGCATAAAATCGCTAGTAACATTATTGGATACGAGAATTCCTCAGGAATATACCCACTCACCTTATTTTAGTCGTTTAGTGGTAGCTATAGCACAACAGATGCACCTAGACCAGAAGCAGATTGAGAGTCTAAAGTATGCCGGCCTTTTACATGATGCGGGAAAAATTGATATTCCATTAGAAATACTTACAAAAACTACAAAACTCACACCCCGGGAATACCGAATTATCAAACGCCATCCTTTAAAAGGTGCTCAAATCTTAAGACCCTTACAGATATTAAGACCGGTTATACCGATAATAATGCATCATCATGAGAAATATAATGGCACAGGATATCCCTCAAAACTAAAAAAGGGCCAGATCCCCCAGGGAGCACGTATTATGGCAGTAGCCGATGCCTTCGAGGCTATGGTATACGGTAGACCTTATCGAGAAAGAAAGGATATAAATTCTGCTATAAAAGAGATAAAAAAGAAAAGCGGTACCCAATTTGACCCTAAGGTTGTAGAGGCCTTTTTGAAGATTGTAAAGAAAATAAATCCAAAAAAATACTTGTCCCTTTAGAAATATGGGTTTACAATATAATTAAAGTAAATTTAAATAAAAAGGGTCTTCCTACAGAAAATATAAATTTAAAATGGAAAGGGATAATTATCATCAATTAGATTTTTTTCCTGAAAGAGGTAATTACAGCAAGGGTTTAATACAAAAAAAGCCACCATTTTTTAATTACATTCGTACTTACGAAAACATACTTCTTGCACTTATTGGTTTTGTGGTTACAGGCATTATTGCATTTTCTCTGGGCGTAGAAAAAGGTAAGGTTCTATCTTCAGGAGGCCTTTTAGTTTTAAAGTCAGGGCCACAACTTGCTGTAGAAAAAGAGAATATTATTAAATCAGAATCCAGTAATAGATACAAACTGGACAGTTATACCATTCAGATAGCTAGTTATTTAGATAAGACATCGGCACAGAGAGAATTCGAAAGATTAAGAAATAAAGGGTTATTTCCTATTCTACTTTCCAAAGGTAAATATACCGTAGTTTGCGTAGGAAATTTTCCTGATAAGGGAAAAGCCTTGGCTTCATTATTGGAAATAAAAAAACAAAAACGTTATCAAGATTCTTTTATAAGGAGGCTATAGAAACCTATGTCCATACATCCATCATTAAATACACCAGAAAAAGATAAAAAACCAAGATCAGTATTAAAACGCATAGAGCGCTTAAGAATAATGTTAGAAAAGGGACTTTGGAAGGAAGGCAATAGTGTTTTTGGTCTACCAAAAATCAAAACTGTAAGAATCAAAATTAAGAAAGAGAAGGCAGCAGAAAAACCGGAAGTCGCTGCTATTGAAGGCGCTACTCCCACCACTACTGAAATCAAAGAACAGCCTGTTGCTGCTAAGGGATCCGCTACAGCTAAAACTCAAGAGAAAAAATAAACCTACAATGTCTTCGCTAAACAGATTAGCTATTTGGATTCTAGTATTATGCATTTTTATCAATCTCTCTAATAGATGTTTTGCGGAAAATTTTGAGCCATTTTTAGGCGAGGTTAATACAGAAAGTATAAATTTACGCTCTGACTCAACAGTAAATTCAGAAATAATCTGCAAATTACATAAGGCTGATAAGTTGGAGGTAATCTTGGAATTATATGGTTGGTATAAGGTAAAATTACCTAAAAATGCTCCAGTATATATTAAAAAAAACTTAGTTGCTGCGTCTGGGCAAAACATAACTATCGGCACTGCATTGGTTCTTAAAGACAATGTAAATATTCGCCTGCGCCCTAGTGAGACAGCACCAATTATAGGTAGAGCCAATAAAGATGAACAGATTAAAATTTTAGAAGATAATGGAGATTGGTATAAAATAGAGCCTGCTGCTAATAGTTTTGGTTGGGTGCATAAGAGATTCGTCAATAAGGTAATAAATTGAACTTAACAAACATGCTCTTAATGTTTGGGGTTTCTTTCTTTCTTATGATGGTAGCTGTCAGTATCCACGAATTTGCTCATGGTTGGATGGCATATAAATTTGGAGATAGAACGGCAAAATACTCAGGAAGACTGACAATTAATCCTTTTGCACATATCGATCCTATCTGGACAATACTTGTTCCCCTATTTTTATTTATCAGCACTGGCGGACGCTTTATATTTGGTGCTGCAAAGCCAGTTCCTGTAAATTACTGGGCTTTAAAAAATCCAAGAAGAGATATTATATGGGTAGGATTAGCTGGACCTTCAGCAAATTTTTTATTTGCGTTTTTATTAAGTTGGGTCTATAAATTTTTACCTCCTCATTCAATCCTAAACCTTATTATGCAGAATTTAATCGCTATAAATATAGTATTGGGTATTTTTAACCTAATTCCCATTCCGCCACTTGATGGTTCACGAATATTAATAGGTATTTTACCCCACAAATTTGCTTTCTATTATTCTCTAATTGAGCCTTTCGGGTTTATTATTCTGTTTATTCTTATATGGCAAGGGTTTTTTCATAAAATAATTTTACCTCTGACAGGATTCGTGTTGAATTTAATAGGAGTAAAAGGCTAAAATGCGTATTATAAAAGTCAATCTTAAAAATCGGTCTTATAGCATAATAGTTGGTACGAACATAATTAAATCTCTACCGGCTTTTCTTTCTAGGCTGAATATCGGTACCGATGCATATGTAATTACCAACTCATTAGTAAAAAATAAACATGCAGGAATTCTAAAAAAGATGCTTACTACGTATGGCTTCAGTATAAAATTTAAATTAATTCCTGACAGCGAAGAAAGTAAGTCTATAGAAATGGCATATTCTGTAATTAAAAATATAGCCGAATACGACAAAAAAAGAAGAATATTTATTATTGCTTTTGGAGGTGGTGTAATAGGAGACCTGTCAGGATTTATTGCCTCTATTTATAAAAGAGGGGTTCCTTATATACAGATTCCTACAACATTATT
>CAYOMI010000128.1:0-4884 GCA_964405005.1 uncultured Planctomycetales bacterium
CACCTTCAGAGTTTATCTTATTCCCCACACCTTTAAAAACACAACTTTAGGCTTCAAAGGACCTTCCGATAAGGTAAATATTGAATTCGATATCCTCGCCAAGAAACCCTAGCCCTAAATTATGTTAACTTCGATATCCATAAATTATTGCTATCCCTTTTAATTTTTGTTATACTAATATAATATATGTTGAAATTATTTATTGGCACAAGCGGTTGGAATTATTCGCACTGGAGAGATGGGATTTTTTATCCAGAGGGTTTAAACCAAAATACGTGGCTTGAGTATTATACAAAATTCTTTAATTCTGTAGAGTTAAACGTAACTTTCTATCGTTTAGTGCAGAAAAACACATTTCAGAATTGGTATAAAAGGACGCCAAAGGATTTCTATTTTGTTAGCAAAGGTTCAAAATTTATTACGCATATTAAAAAACTAAAGGCAGTTAAGAAGCCCCTTGATTTATTCACTGAAAATATATTAGAACTTAGGGATAAACTTGCAGCGGTATTATGGCAGTTACCACCGAATTTTAAGAAAAATACGAGAACCTTAGAGTCGTTTCTTAATTTACTGAACAAAACTAAAACTCGTCAGGTATTTGAATTCAGAAATGATACCTGGTTTGACAGAGAAATTTATACGTTACTTAAAGAATATAATGCCTGTTTATGTATAGCGCATTCAAGCCGTTTTCCTTGCGTGAAAGAAGTGACTGCAGATTTTCTGTATTTAAGATTTCACGGTGGTGAATCACTTTATGCTTCCAATTATACTGATAAAGAGCTAAAGGAGTGGGCGAGTTTTGCTAAAAGTACAAAAAGGGATATTTTTGCATTCTTTAATAATGATGCCGAAGGATTCGCAGTAAAGAATGCACTAAAATTTAGGCAGTTTTTAGAAAAATAACGGGGCGTGGCTCAGTTTGGCTAGAGCGCTTGGTTCGGGACCAAGAGGTCGACAGTTCAAGTCTGTCCGCCCCGACTTAAAATATGAAAAAACAAGTTCACCTGTATTATATAGGGAGGGTTCAAGGAGTAGGTTTTCGCTTTACTAGCGAAGATATTGCTAGGGATTTAGGCATTACTGGTTGGGTAAAGAATTTACGTGATGGCCGGGTTGAGGTTATAGCCGAGGCAGAAGAGGATAAGCTAAAAGATTTTTTAACAAGAATTAATAAGTATTTTTCCCGCTATATTCAAGATACGGATATTGAATGGTTGGCAGCGACTGGCGAGTTTAAGGATTTTGAGATTAGATTTTAGATGCGTTACGCAATATTTTCTGATATCCACTCAAACCTAGAGGCACTGGAAGCAGTTTTCAATGCTTATCGAACCGAATCAATAGATAAGTACCTCTGCGTAGGCGATGTTGTAGGTTATGCTGCCGATCCCAAGGAGTGCATAAAGAGAATAGAGGATCTTGCAATAGTTACCGTGGCGGGAAATCATGATTGGGCAACTGTTGATTTATTTCCGCTCAATTATTTTAATGAGTTAGCTTACGAAGCAATATTCTGGACGAGCCAAAGCATAGACGATAATGCAAGATATTTTCTGAAATCGTTAAAACTTATTTATAAGAATAAGGACCTTACTTTGGTTCATGGAACATTAGATAACCCCCACGATTTTAACTATATGACCGATGGATATATAGCCGAAGAGACCTTTAGGTTGATGGAGACTAATATTTGTTTTGTGGGACATTCACACGTGGCAGGAATATTTATTAAAGATAAAAATGAGCGCATAATTTATCACCAAGAGGATAATATTGATGTCAAAGAGGATAATAGATATATTGTTAACGTAGGTAGTGTAGGACAACCTCGGGACGGCAATCCCCGGGCAGCTTATTGTATATACGATACTGACAGCAGAAAACTGTGGATTAAGAGAGTGTCTTATGATATGAATACCGCAAGAAAAAAAATTGTAGATGCAGGTTTACCAAAATTTTTGGGTGACAGATTACTGGTAGGTATGTGATAACTATGCAGAAAGAAAAAATAAAAAAAGAAATAGAGAAGTTGCAAGAAACTCTGCGGCATCACGATTATCTTTATTATGTTTTAGGTCAGCCTGAAATTTCGGATAAGGAATACGATGATTCCCTGCGTAAGCTTAAAGATCTGGAAGAGCAGTATCCGGAATTTAAATCCGACGATTCTCCTACAGTAAGAGTTGGCGGAGGAGTTTTAGAAGGTTTTAAAACTGTTAAACATAAGCAGAAGATGTTTTCTTTGGATAACACCTACTCCTTTAAAGAATTAGAGGATTGGGATGAGCGCTTGCATAAGGGCTTGGGTAGCGAGAAGGTTGAATATGTAGTTGAGCTTAAGATAGATGGCGTAAGCGCAAATATTACTTACCAGAAAGGTAAATTATCTATTGGTGCAACCAGAGGTGACGGCGAAACTGGTGAGGATATTACGCAGAATATTAAAACTATAAGAGCTATACCGCTGGTCTTGCAAGGTGATGATGTGCCTGATTTTATTGAGATACGTGGCGAAGTCTATATGGAGAGAAGTGATTTTGATAAACTTAATAAAGAAAGAGAGAGAATTGGCGAAGTTCTCTTTGCTAATCCGCGTAATGCTGCCAGTGGTTCCTTGAAACTTTTAGATACAGGGATTGTGGCAAAAAGAAGACTTAATTTCTTTAGTCATTCCTTGGGCGAATATAAAGGAGTGGATATTAGAAGCCAGTGGGAATTTTTAGAAAAATTAAAAGAATGGGGAGTGCGTATTAATCCCAATTCTAGACTCTGCAGAAATCTGAATGAAGTCATTAATTACTGTAATGTCTGGCAAGAGAAAAGAGAAGAATTAAACTATGATATAGACGGAATGGTGATCAAAGTAAATAGTATTGTGCAGCAAAAAAAATTAGGATTTACTTTAAAAAGTCCCCGCTGGGCAGTGGCTTATAAATTTCCTGCCCGTCAGGCAACTACAGTTGTGAAAAATATTCTTATTCAGGTTGGTAGAACTGGCGTAATTACTCCCGTGGCTGAGCTTGAACCTGTAGAATGCGCGGGAGTGATAATTAAACATGCAACATTACATAATTTCGATGAGATCAAGCGTTTAAATGTTAAAAGAGGAGACCGGGTGTTAATTGAAAGGGCAGGTGAGGTAATACCTAAGGTAGTAAAGGTAGTAAAAAGTATAGGAAAAACTCCTTTTGCAGTGCCTAAAACCTGTCCCGCTTGTAAAGGCAAGGTGGTTAAGGAAAAAGAAGAGGATGTGGCTTATCGTTGTATAAATCCATCCTGCCCTGCACAAATTGAACGTCGCCTAATCCATTTTGCCTCAAGGGGCGCAATGGATATAGAGGGAATGGGTGAGGCAGCGGTGGAGCAATTGCTTCATCAAGACCTGGTAAAGGATTTTGCTGATATTTATTCCTTAAAAAAAGGAGATCTTTTAAAGTTAGAGTTATTTAAAGATAAGAAATCAGAGAATCTTCTAGAGGCGATAGAGAAAAGTAAAAAGCAACCTCTATCTAAACTTATATACGGTCTGGGCATCAGGCATGTGGGTGAAAAGGCAGCCTATGTTTTAGCGCAAAAATTTAGAACTATGGATAATTTAATGAAAGCAAAACATGAAGAACTCGATGCTATTTATGAGGTAGGGGAGTCCCTGGCTAATTCTATTATTGATTTTTTTAAACTCGAGGTTACCCAGAGATTAATTAAAAAATTAAAGGATGCAGGTTTAAATATGGGGGAGAAAGTTGCGACCGTAAAAAAGACTGCTTTTACTGGTAAGACTGTTGTTTTCACTGGTGAATTAAAAAACTACAGTCGTAATCAGGCAGGAGAACTGGTGCGTCAAATAGGAGGAAATGTCTCATCCAGCGTAAGCAATAATACCGATTTTGTAGTAGCCGGAATTAACCCTGGTTCAAAATATGAGAGGGCAAAGAAACTTGGGCTAAAGATAATTAACGAAAAAGAATTCCAGGAGATAATAAGATGAGTATTAAATATCAAATATTAAATATCAAAAATATTACTGTCATAGCGTGTGTATTTGTTATTACTTTTTCGTTAGTGGGCTGTGAGGCTTTTGTGCGTAAGTTTACCCGTAAGCCCAAGAAAAAAGATTTATCAAAAGAAGAGATGGTTTTGGTTCCTGAAGAATACAAGGGGCCACAGATGACAAAAGAGGAATTGTATCGCAAATATTTTCTCTACTGGAAATCTTGGCAAGACGAACTTATTTCGGCATTAATTGATAACAGGAGCAGCAAGAAAAAGATTGACTGTTTAGAGGAAGCATTAGAGAATCTTATGAGAATGCGGGATATGCTAAATCAGGAAAAACGAAAGAAACTGGAGATTTATATTACTCGCATGAAACAACTGCAGTCCGACATCAATAGAGATTTATATGGCATGAACAATAACAATAATCGTCAGGCTGCCGAGCATATAAAAATGGATATCCTTAAGGATTTTTCCTATAACGATATAAAAGATTACTTATTATGATATTTGAAACTGTTTGTGTAGGTCCCATGCAGGTTAACTGTTATATACTTGCGCCCAGAATTGGTTCCTCGGCAATAATTATTGATCCTGGAGACGAGGAGTACAAAATCCGAAAGGTTTTAGATAAATATAAATTAAAACCCGCTTTCATTATTAATACGCATGGACATTACGACCATATTGGTTGTGATGATAAATTTGATACGCCAGTTTATATACATAAAGATGATGTGCCTTTATTAGAAGATGCAAGACTTAATTTCTCCACTCTTCTCGCTCTTCCATATAAGGTTGATTCTAAGATAATGACAATGAATGATACAGATATTATTGAATTGGAAGAGATAAAACTAAAGGTTATCCATGTTCCCGGTC
>CAYOMI010000129.1:0-4878 GCA_964405005.1 uncultured Planctomycetales bacterium
AAGGGAATAAAATGTATAATAATAAAAAAATGGATCATTTGTCCTTTCAAGTTATTCCGAAGAATTTATGGGTTATTTTTTTATGTGCCTGTCTTTGCCATTCCCCTCTTTTTGCTAAAGATACATCTACCGCTAAGGAAGATTCATTAGGAAAACAAAACCAAGCCCGTATTTATAGAGAGGAAGGACTAGAACAGCAAAACCTAGGAAATTTAGATGCAGCAATGAGCTTATATCAGAAAGCTATAGAACTAGATCCTACATTTGCGGTTGCTTACAATGATCTAGGGATAGTCTATGAAGCAAAAGGATCTGTCAGACAGGCAGAGGAGAGTTATCTTAAGGCAATAAAGATCGATTCTAATTATTTAAGTGCTTATTCAAACCTGGCATTGTTATATGAAAACCAGCGTAATCTGGAAAAAGCGTCTTTCTATTGGGCAAAAAGAGCAGAATTGGGTTCACCCGACGATCCCTGGACTCTGAAGGCAAAACAGCGTTTAGAAGATATAAGTTTGATTACAGGAGGCAGAGCGATTGAATCTTCAAGGGAACAGGAGGTTATTGGATTAATAAAGGACGTGACAGAAGAGAAGTCCATTTTAAGACAGGATAATAAAGCACTTGCCAAGAAGTATCTCGAAGAAGCAAAACAGAGTTATGACAAGGAAGATTACGCTACCGCTATAAAGAAGGCTGCGAGTGCCCAGCAATTAGATCCCACTAACAGAGAGATCGAAGAGTTTATTGAAAAGGTCCAGATAAGAGCTTTGTCAAGATAGAAAACCACATTATTCCTACCATAGATTGATTCCGTATGTTTAATTAATGAGTAATAAAAGCTTATATCTAGTAGATGCCACGGCTTTTTGTTACAGGGCCTATTATGGCCTAAGAGGACTTTCTACATCCTTTGGCCAGCCTACAAATGCGATATATGGTTTTATTAATATGCTAAATAAAATCTTAAAAATGGAAAGACCTGATTATCTAGCAGTGTGTTTTGATGTCTCAAGGGATACTTTTAGACAGAAGAAATTTAAAGAGTATAAAATCCAACGTCCTCCTATGCCTAATGAACTTTCTAGCCAAATACCCCTCATAAAGGAGATAATTCGTGCTTATGGAATTGCTATTTATGAATTGGAGGGTTATGAAGCGGATGATATTATTGCTACCCTGACAGAGAAAGCCAGACACTGGGGAATATCTACAACTATTGTAAGTTCTGATAAAGATATACTGCAGTTAGTAGATAAGGATACAGTGGTATTTAGTCCTTATAAAGATAAGGGCGTAACCTACAATGTTAAAAATGTCTTGGAACGTTTTGGCGTAAGGCCAGAAAAGATAACTGATGTTATTGCGTTAATGGGAGACGATGTGGATAACATACCAGGGGTGCCGGGAATAGGCGAGAAGACGGCTGTAGAACTTATCAAAAAATTCGGCTCTTTAGATAATTTGTTAAATAACCCGGATAAGATAGATAAAGAAAAGGTTAAAAAGACGATAAAGGAGAATAGCGATAAGATAAAACTGAATAAAGAGTTGGCCACTTTAGAGCATAACCTCAATTTAGATTCAGATTTAGAAAAACTTGAAATAGGAAGACCTAACACGCAAGAACTATTTAGGATATTTAAATACCTTGAGTTTAAGACTTTACTAAAAGACCTGCCACTGGAAGAAGAGCACCAAAGTAGCATAAAAGCACTGACCTTAAGAGATAACCAGTTGCAAGAACTAATAGGCCAAGATAGTGAATTGTTTTTATACGGCCAGAATCTAGATGACATAATTTTTTGTGCGAAAGGCCGAGTTTTTTCTTTAGATAAAACTGGACCAAATTTAAAGAATATTTTATCAAATCCTAAAATCAAAAAAATTGGCCACGACCTTAAGAAAATAAAGATATCTCTGGCCAGGGACAATATTATTTTAAGTGGACTGTATTTTGATACTATGGTTGCTAGTTATCTACTTAACCCTTCTCAATCCGAATATAATCTTATGGAGGTAACCTGGGAGTATCTGGATAAGACAAAAGTATTTAAAAGTCTAGATAACGAAAAAGCCATAAGTTCAATCTTAGAATTAAAGCCTAAATTAGAAAAAGAGTTATGCGATAAGTCCCTACTGAATTTATTTACTGAGATTGAGATGCCACTTGTTGATGTATTAGCAGAAATGCAACTCATTGGCATAAAGTTAGATTTGGATGTTTTGAAAGAGATTTCGCGCACTATAGAGAAAAAATTAGTTAAGTTAATCGAAGACATCTATGAGTTAAGTGGAACACAATTTAACATCAATTCGCCAAAACAGTTAAGAGATGTTCTATTTGAAAGATTAAAATTACCGGTAGTTAAAAAAAGCAAAACCGGTCCATCTACGGATGAAGAGGTTCTAAGAAAATTAGCTGATAAACACCAATTACCTGCTAAACTACTTGAGTATCGTCAATTAATGAAGTTAAAAACAACCTACGTAGACACATTACCCCAATTAGTTAATCCTAACACAGGTAGGATTCATACAACTTTTAACCAGACTGCCACGGAAACTGGACGACTTAGCTCCAGTAATCCCAATTTACAGAATATCCCTATTAAGACAGATATCGGCAGGAACATTAGACGGGCAATAATACCATCCGCTAAAGATAATTATCTGCTTTCCTGCGATTACTCTCAGATAGAATTAAGAATTTTGGCACATCTATCTAAAGATAAAAATCTTATCTTGGCATTTAAAGAGGATAAGGACATTCATAAGGCCACCGCCTCCTTAATTTATGGGTTGGAAGAAAAAGATATTACTGATTCCATGCGCGAAGTAGCAAAGAGAGTTAACTTCGGGATTATTTATGGTTTGACCTCTTATGGATTAAGTCGCGACCTTAATATATCCGTGGATGAGGCAGAGAATTTTATTGATGCTTATTTTTTAAGGTATCCTAAAGTTAAGGAGTATATAAATGAGCAGATAAAAAAAGCAGAGAACGATGGTTATGTCGCTACCATATTGGGCAGAAGAAGATACCTACCCGAAATTAATAATAAAAATCAGGCCATCCGGCAATTTGCCCAAAGACAGGCAGTGAATACTCCTATACAGGGTTCAGCCAGTGACCTTATCAAATTAGCCATGGTTAAAATATACGAACAGATAAAAAAGAAAAATCTAAAGGCCAGGATGACGATTCAGGTTCATGATGAATTAGTATTTGATCTGCCTAAGCAAGAATTGGATGAAGTAGTTATACTCGTAAAGGATAAAATGGAGAATGTTTTGAAATTGGATGTGCCAATAAAAGTTGATGTAAAAAAGGGCAAAAACTGGTTAGAAATGGAGGAAATAGAATGAAAATATTGTTAGCTGCATCTGAGGTTGTGCCTTTTGCTAAAACCGGAGGCCTTGCCGATGTAGCAGGTGCTTTACCTTTGGCATTAGAAGAATTGGGTCAGGAAATTATTATTGCTATACCAGGATATAAAATAATTCAAAATTCAAAATTTAAAATTCAAAAATTAAAAGACGATATATCTTATTCGATTATAGGTAAAAATATTAAGGTCTATTTTATTGAAAACGATAATTATTTTAACCGTGATGGTCTTTATGGAGACAAAACCGGAGATTATAAAGATAATTTAGATAGATTTTCCTATTATTGTAAAAGGACTGTGGAACTTTTAAAAGAATTAAATTTTCAACCGAATATTATCCATGTGCACGATTGGCAGGCAGCGTTGATTCCGGTGTATTTAAAGACCGTGTATGCTAAAGATAATTTCTATACAGGCATAAAGACGGTATTAACTATTCACAATATTGGTTATCAAGGACTTTTCTCCAAAGATGAATTTTATAAATTGGGTCTGGACTGGAATCTATTTAATATGGAAGGTCTAGAGTTTTACGATAAAATAAATATTTTAAAGGGCGGCATGATTTTTTGCGATATCATCAATACAGTTAGTCCTACCTATAGTAAAGAAATTCAAACCAAGGAATTTGGTTTTGGCCTGGAAGGAGTTTTAAATAAGCGCCGCGACATCGTCTTTGGTATATTAAATGGGCTAGATTATTCAATCTGGAACCCCAAAGGAGATAAATATATCGCTAAAAATTATTCACTTAAAAGTATCCAGGATAAATATAAGAATAAAGTTGATTTACAAAAAACCTGTAAATTGCCTTTAAAAAAAGATATACCGCTTTTTGGCATTGTCTCAAGGCTGGCTGAACAAAAAGGTTTTGATATATTAGCGCAAGCGATAAACAGTATTTGTAAGTTGGATTTACAACTTGTAATTTTAGGAACAGGCGATTTGAAGTATCATTTACTTTTAGAAAAGATGGTTAAACTTTATCCTAAGGTGATTTCCTTACATTTAAAATTTGATGATCCCTTGGCACATAAGATATATGCTGGCTCAGATATCTTTCTTATGCCCTCCAAATATGAACCCTGTGGTCTGGGCCAGATGATTAGTTTAAATTATGGCACAATTCCTTTGGTATTTAAAACTGGAGGCCTGGCTGATACAGTGACAAAAGAAAATGGATTTGTGTTTGATGTCTATAAAAAAGAAATGCTGATTAAGACGATAAAAAAGGCAATTAATACCTTTGGTGACAAAAAAATTTGGAACAAACTTATGACTACTGCCATGCAATACAATTTCTCTTGGGAGGTTGCGGCTAAAGAATATATCCGTTTATATGAAAAGGCAAAGGCGTAATAAGAAAATAATTGTGGGGCTTACTGGTAGTTTTGGCACAGGCAAAACCACGGTGGCCAAAATCTTTAAATCTTATGGAACAGAGGTTATAGATGCAGATAAAATTGCGCATCAGGTCATTAGACCC
>CAYOMI010000130.1:0-4872 GCA_964405005.1 uncultured Planctomycetales bacterium
AGAAAAAGAAAATGGCCTGTACAATTTTCCTTTTAAGAATAATCTATCTCCGTAGGAAAAATCATTTTCCCCAGAAACTTTTACTAAGACCTTACCGCAAGTCTCCTGCCAAGTCTCATTTATTCCTAATTTTTCTGCTTTAATAATAAAGGATGCCTTTTCGCCTTGATAAATAGGATCATTATCAATAATGCCAATCAGAGAAACGGAGTCGCTTTTATAGGGAATTAATTTGGCAATATGGTAATTGGGTAGTATTTGAGAGTTTCTTAACAATGTAGCGCTTAAGAGAAAAACAGCACATAGAAGGAAAATACTAAATTTTATATTTTGCCTTATAAAAATAATACTAAAAATTAAGGATAGAACAGTAAAGAAACAAAAAATAAAAAGGGGGATTCTAAGGTATGCCGCAGTTATTATCCCTAAACAGAAAACTATGTATAAACCTATCAATGGGTATTTCATTTTCTTCTCACGATATAATAGACGCAAGAAGTGACAGAATCTAACAGGAATTTTTTATTACAGGGGGGATTTGAGAAATAGATGCGTAAAAATAGTTGTTTGTGAAATTTGAGCGGTATCCCCTCCTAAGACGGACAGAAATATTCCACAAGGGGCAGACTCTCAAGACACAGCTATCGGGACATTAGAGAGTTGGTTCGAGCCTCCTCTGGGAGCCCAGAAATACAGCGCGGCAGAAAAACTCTCTGTAAACAGCTATAACATAAAAAAGCCTATGATCGCTAATGCGATCGTAGGCCTTAAACTCTTTCGTTATGCGAGGAGACCGACATTACTGGGGTCCCTCTCCTATGAGCCGAGGGGAAACCTCTCTGTATCTACAGATATGTATTATAGGGCTGAATGTAGCGGATAGCAAGAAAATTCGGGGATTAGAGAGGCCATTTCGTCGCCAAATTTGTCCGGTCATTATTGACTCTAAATTCCGTAACTATTTGGTAAATCAAAAGATAAAATTGTCCGGCTATACTGACCCGGACATAGCCGATCCTTTCTAAACAAAACGCGGGACAAAAAAGCCGCGAAGGTTAGTAGTCTCACCTTTTACGGCTTACGATTTTCTAAAATCCTTTCTTCCGGGTCCGGGATGACCGGATAAACATTCAATTTCAACTTCATCTTGTATAGCCCCCGGGCTTTCTGCGGCTTTCAATCCGGGATTGACGCGGACGCGGGCGCTTCTTACTTTCGCGCCATAGCTTAGGCTTGTCTTTGGTTTTCCTCCAAGGCTCAGATTCACCTTCAGTTTTCTTCCAGGGCCCAGGCTTACCCTGGTTCTTTTGCCATGGTTTAGGCTGCTCATATTTCTTGCGCCAACGCATAGGATTCTCCCGTTTCTCCTGCTTAGGCATGGCCTCTTCTACGGCGCCGGATGCAGCACGCCGTTTCATAAAGCTCTGTGCACGCCTGCCTGTTTTATATCTGCCTTTTTTCTTATTAAAAACCGGTTTATACCAGGCATCCTTGCGGTCAACATTTTCTCCGGGGTCCTCACGACTTTTAACTGTAATCTCGGAGCGGATTTTTCTTGCTTCGCCCTTATCACGCTCTACTATGGGCTTAGGACATGCAGGACTCACATTAAGAGGCCGGCCCATAAATTCCTTGCCGTTAAGCGCGGCTATCGCAGTAAGCGCCTGCTGCTCATCAGGCATCTCAACAAACCCGAACCCCCTGGATTTATCACCCTTCTTTTCCATCATAATCCTAACAGAAGCAACGCTGCCAAAACCTTCAAATAGATTCTTTACATCCCGCTCGTTGGCTTTAAACGATAAATTACCCACAAAAATATTCACGCTAATCTCCTGATAACCGCGCCCTAGCCAGTTCGCGCAGCCGCGCAAAATCCTGCGGAAGAAAACCGGAAGTATCTATAGGGGCAAGCACTCTAATGACGCATGAGACTTTGGTCGTGAAGCGCCAGCTTCTTTTAGGAATGGCGTCCTTGGTCCCCTCGATTGCAATAGGCAAAACAGGCACCTTCTCCTTGATGGCCAGCTTAAATGCCCCGTTCTGGAATACGTCCATTTCATGGTTATCGCTTCTGGTGCCTTCCGGGAAGAATACAACTGAGACGCCTTTACAAAGCCATTCCCCGACTTGCCTGTATACCTTTTTTATACTTGAGAAATCTCCCCGCCGAAGACTGATATGCCTGGCAAGGGCCATATTCCATCCGAGAACCGGAACCTTAAAAAGGCTCTCCTTCGCCACCCACTTAAACTGCATCTTTGTCTTATACATTAATACGATATCGGCCAGGCTCTGGTGATTTGACACGACAACATAAGCCTTTTTCGGGTCTATATTCGTAAGGCCGATGACCCTTACATTCCAATAAGGGTTTAAAGCCGTTACCGCATCGGTCCACCAGAAGCACTGGGCGTGCACAATCTTGCGTTTCCTGTCAAAAGGATAAAGGATTATTGAAAGAAAGGCCATGACCAGAAATAATATTAATATCAGGATAATCCCGACAACCCATATTAACAACGACTGTACCGCTTGTTTCATATTAAGCATTCTTAATAAAGGTCCTCCTTAGCGAATCGGCGAGCCTGCCTCGTCTATGCTCCTTGACAAATACGCTTATCAGGATGGCGGGAGCCGCAAGAAGAATATAAACGATTTCCTTCAAGGTAAAGAATTTCACTATAAAGACATTCTTCCAGATAATCTTAACGTATCGGCCGGGGGTATAAAATGAGAATTTTATCTTTTTCCCTATTTTTTTAAGCGCTGCGTGGCTGTATTTATCGGAATAAAGCTCTCCCCTTGCCGTAACATGATAGCCGGGAGTTTTCTGTGCAAGCTCTCTTAGCGGAGAAAACTTTTCAATGCGCAGTTTGTTGCAGCTAATGGAATCCACCCCGATTTCCTTTGCAAACTGAGAGATATAAAGCATCTCTTTCTCATCCTCTCCAATATTGCCGTAGATGAAGTAGCCATTGTAAAAGAAAGGGTACTCTCTAAGAACCTCAAAAGATTTTCTTATTGTCTTCTGATCAAAGCCTTTGTTCAGTTGCTTGAGTATCCAGTCATGCGGAGACTCGATACCGATAAGAAGCGCTTTAAAACCGGCCCGGACCATTTTCTCAAGGAGGCTCGGATAGCGTGCGATATCAATGCGTGCCTGGGCGAAAAAACGTTTTCTAATTTTGAGGGCAATAAGCCGGTCGCAGATTTCTTCGGCACGCCCGGGATCGGTAAAAAAATTATCATCGCTGAACATGATGATGTTAGCCTTAAGTCTGCTGATTTCTTCTATTACCGAATCAACGCTACGCGCCACATAGTTTCTCTTCTGGCCAAGAGGATTCAGGCTAAAGGTGCAAAATTTGCAGTCAAAGGGACATCCTCGCGCGGTTAAAACCGCATCAAAGCCGCAGCTTCTTATTTTTATTCCGTTTATTGACAGCGGATAATCATTATGCCGCAGGGAACGGTCCGGATTAGGGAGCAGATTGACATCCGGAAGGGGCCGATTTGGATTATGTGTCACCGCGCCGTTTCGAAGGTAAGAAATGCCCAAAATATCTTTGGGGCGTATCCCGCGCAGGATATCCTGTATGGTCTCTTCGCCTTCCCCTCTTACAAGTATATCAATTGAGGGACAGGTATTAAAAAACTCTTCTACTTTTTCTGTTGCTGTGTAACCGCCGACTACTAACGTAATATCCTGCGGCATCCGGTTAAGCAACTGGCATATTTCATCATATTGGCGGTCCCAGCCGACACCCACACAGATGATATCTACTTTATTTTTCCTGATAAAGTCATTGAGCGTATCTATATTGGAAAGCTTGGACTCATAACGTAAGTCCAAAAGCGTGACTTTTTCCACTGCGCTCTTTGCGCTTGTGGCCACATATTCTAAGCCCGTAGGAGGAAAAAGCATCATGGTGTTAGTGACATTCTTCTCAATATAGGGATTCAGGAATAAGGCGTGTCGGTATTTCATATGGTATCTAGTTAAAATACTTAACGTTATTATACCACAATGAAAAGCCGCAGGGACAGGATAAGTGGCCTTGCGGCTTTAGGCTTCTAGGCTATTACTGTATTTATGGTATCTCTCTGGGAGCTAACGTCCTTCGTTCTTACGCTTCGAATAACAATCCTTGCAGTATATCGGACGACCATCTCTGGGCTTAAACGGTACTTCGCACTCTTTTTTGCAGTCTGAACAAATCGCCTTGTGCATCTGCCGCTCCCCGCCGAATCCACCACCTTGGTATCCCATTGTATTGCCTCCTCTTATTCTTGCTGAAGATCTAAACTTAAAGGAGCCTGTTCAGGCTCAGGCGCAACCTCCATCGCTTTTTTCTCCAGTTTTCTTTGTTTCTTTTCCTCTGCCTTATTTTTCCTGGCTAATTCTTTCTGATACTTCTTATACGAATAATTATCTCTGCTTGCGATACTCTCCTTACTTAGAGACTTTCTGCTTATACGCCTTATCTACCAAGTTAAGGTGAATATGGCAATAGGCTTCATGATTATAGATGCTTAAGGTATGTTTGCAATGCGGAAACTTACATATCCTACCCTTATGCGAAGTCCTTATTTTTTTCATATGCTAAAGCTACCCTCTTGTGCCAACCAACGCATACTACGGTTATGCCGCACCCAGTCTTTAACAATCTTATGGCCCATAAGGCGAAAGAATGCATTCCTAAAATGCAATCTGATAAACAAAACCAGAGAATTATAAACGGAATAAAACCTAGTATAAGCCTTGAGCACGTTTATCTGAAGCTCCCGAGCAGATAATAATTTGGGAGTGAAAACAATGTGCTGCCCATCGTAGAGCGACCAATCTCTGCTAAAAATACGTTTCTGTTT
>CAYOMI010000131.1:0-4858 GCA_964405005.1 uncultured Planctomycetales bacterium
ATATAATACAGGGTAAATTTGTTTCTTCTAGAAGCTGCCAAGCACGCTCTGTTCCAACCTCTACTCCTGCTGCTGCATCTATAATTATTATTGCACTATCCACAGCACATATTCCAGAAACCACCTCACCGAAGAAATCTGCATAACCTGGTGCGTCAATTATTTGAATCCTCATCCCTTTGTAATCGTAATATAAAAGGCTTGAATTTATAGAACTCTTCCTCTCTATTTCATCAAAACTATAATCGCTGATTGTTGTCCCATCAGCAATGGTGCCTTTGCGCGTAGTAGCTTTACAGAAATAGAGAATATTTTCTGAAAGTGTGGTCTTCCCAGATTGGGCATGGCCTAAGAGAATAAAGTTCCTTTTATTATTGGCATCCATGTCTCTGATACTCCTTTTAAATAGAATTATTTATTAAATAGGAAAATTAGATAAGACTTATAGGATTGTAACCTTTTCTAAATTAGTTAATTATATATCAAGGAAAAGGCAGGGTCAAGGTCTAAATTTTAAAATTTGTATTCTATCCCTGACCAAAAGATAAATTGTTTGCTATCCGTAGATTGGTCTTGATCCCAATCGGGGTCGTGGGACTCTTCCCAGGTCCTTCCATCAATCCTAATAATCACAACTTCTGTACCAATTTTTAATTTCCAACTCTTTGTAAAATTGTAAAATGCGTTTATACTGCCCATGTAGGCATATCCACCTTTGTTGTAATCGCCATAAAAAGTTAAACCTCTTAATAAATGATTATCTACATCTTTGGCAGTAGCATGGAAAGAATATTTAAAACCTATTCCTATACCCCAATTCTGACGCCTAACATCAGTAACCAGGCCTAAATAAGGAAGGTAATACTGAATCTTATAGGTTCCAATCTTTGTGCCCTGATATAATGTCTGACCTTGATAAGTCCCGGTTATATCCACATCATAGTACAAATCATATAAATCATAATCAAACCTCTCATATCTATAACCTAATAATGCGCCTATCTTTACCTCGTCAGCGGCTAATAGCGCCAACTCATCTACATCCCTAGAGAGGACCTCTTTATAAAAATCGTAACGCAGATTGGTATCCCAAATTATAGCATCCATATCTGCTCGAGAAGTAGTCTCAGAGACTAAATAACCATAAATCCAATCCCTATCTTTCATCTTAAATCCCGCGTCTTTTTCAAAGGGAACCCAAGCCTCTGTATTTAATGATAAATCTGCAAATCCGAGAGCAAAATTACCACCCATCATCCCATTATCCATAGGAAATTCTAATTCGCTTGTGTGATGAGCAAAATCATAAGCAGTATTTCCTTTAAGATATCCTATTTGTAAACCCGTGGTAAAGTATACCTTTTTTTCTTCTATAGGCAATTCTTCCGAAGGAAAGGTTTTTCCTGCCTCCATGACCTTTAATGTCTCTTCTATAACTTGATCTCTTAAATTAGAATTGGTTTGTGCATAAATGAAGGCGGGTGAAAGTAAAAAAATTAGAGAAAGGATGAGTAATTTTCTTCCTCTGTAATTTCTCCCTTTCATTCTAGATAGGTATATATCTTTCCTTTGTAATTGCGCAGGACATATTTCCCTTTTGCTTGAGAAAGTATATAGTTTGGTCCTACAGGAATTTTTCCGCCACCACCCGGACCATCAATCACATAGATAGGCACAGCATAACCTGAGGTATGGCCGCGCAGTTTTTCCATAATATTTATTCCCACTGCTACCGGAGTTCTAAAATGCTGAGTACCTTTGGCTGGATCACATTGATAAATGTAATAAGGCCTTACGCGTATCTGCAAAAGTTCATGCATGAGTTTACGCATAATGTAAGGCCGATCATTTATACCTTTTAAAAGTACTGTCTGGCTACCTAAGGGAATTCCGGCATCCGCCAACATATCACATACAATTTTACAACGTTTGGTAATCTCTTTAGGATGATTAAAATGTATACTTATCCATATCGGCGAATATTTTTTAAGGATATTTACCAGTTTCTCCGTAATGCGCTGCGGTAAGGTAACTGGTACACGCGTGCCCAGCCTTAAAAATTCTACATGGGATATGGAACGCACCTTTTGAATAAGACCCTCCACCTCTTCATCTTCGAGTATAAAGGGATCCCCTCCAGATATAAGCACATCTCTAATTTTTTTGTTTGATTTTATATATTCAATCGCTGCATCAAATCTTGTAGAAAGGTTGCCATCATCTTTATCTTCGCCGACAAGCCTTCTCCTTGTGCAATGCCGGCAATACATAGCACAATGTTCAGTAGCTAATAATAAAACTCTATCGGGATATCTATGCACAAGATGAGGCGCAGGAGAATCACGGTCTTCGGCACAAGGATCAAGCATCTCATGGGGAGAAACTATTGATTCAGCTGCCACCGGCACCGCCTGTCTTCTTAAAGGACAATCGGGGTCTTCGGGATCAATTAATGTAGCCCAGTAAGGCGTAATAGCCATAGATAATTTTCCACTCGCCTTCTTTATCCCCTCCTCTTCCTCAGGGGTCAATTTAATTATCTGGGTAAGTTCCTCTTTAGTCCGGATTCTATTTTTAAGTTGCCAATGCCAATCTTCCCAATCCAGAGGATTTACTTCCTTATATAGGCTTATCTGCTGGTAATCAAGAGATCTTCTTGAGGTTCGGATTGGTATTGTTATCTCTTGTTGTAATTTTTGATTCTCGGTTGTTATATTATTCAATTTGATTTCCTCCTTCGTTCTACGGCGCTAATTAGTATTACTTCAATAAGATCATCGTATTTCATTCCTGCAGCATAAGCCATAATGGGAAAATTTGATTCATAGGGATTAAGCCCCGGCAAGGGATTAATCTCTAATACATAAGGAACATTATCCTGGCTTAAGCGTATATCAGTGCGGGAAATATCAAAACAGCCTACTGCCCTATGAGTCCTTAAGGCTATATCTTTTACCAGTTCCTCGGTATTTCTATCTAATCTTGCTGGGCAATGAAAAGTGGGCACGAGTCCGAGTTCTGTATTTCCTTGATATTCCTTCATCCGCCAAGAATAAAAATATTCACCACTCTTCTGACAATTAGAGAAATCAATCTCTAAAATAGGAAGAACAGTGGTTCTGCCGTTTTCCAGAATTCCTGCTGTCAGTTCCTTGCCCATAATAAACTCTTCGATTAGAACTTCTTGTTTATATGCATCTATTACCTCTTTTATCTTTTTAAAGAGGTCTAATTTGTTATCAACTACATTGGAGGCATTTATTCCTTTGGCTGAGCCTTCACGATTAGGTTTTACTATAAGAGGAAATTTTAAATCCGGGTCTAATTTTTCGTTTCCTTTTACAAAAACCTGAAAATTAGGAGTAGGTATGTTTTCTGCCTTTAATATTTTCTTGGTCAGCGCTTTATTTAAGGCTAGGGCTAACGAGAAGGTATTTGAACCAGTATAGGGTATGTCCAAATAATCTAAAATTGCCGGGACCTCGGATTCGCGGAATCTACTGCATTTGCCCTCAGCAATATTGAAAACTATATCTACGCGATTTTGCCTGAAATAAGAAAAAAGGCCAGGAGGCTCTATATCTATTGCTTCGACACTATGACCTTTCGACTTTAAGGCAGAAACAATGGCATTTATAGTCTCTTCGGAATCAAATTCTGAGAAATAATCAGGGGGTTTCGTTTCATCTTTTTTCTTTAAGTTATACGTAAGAGCTATTTTCATTTAATTCAGCCCGTATCTTTTAAAAGCGCTCTTTAAAATCTTGCCGATCATCTCGGGATAGGTAATATCTGTTGCCTTGGCTACAATCATAAAAACATCCTCGGTTGATAACGAAGGCAAAGGATTTATTTCAAGTACATATGGCCGCCCTTCCTTATCCACTCTAAAATCAACCCGGCCAAAATCTCGGCACTCAACTGCATTGTAAGTCTTCAGGGCTAATTCAGAAATCTTTCTCTTTAAATCCTGCTCTATTCGCGCAGGGCAAACATATTCTAATCTATCAGAGGTAATCCGGGCAAAGGTATAGAATTTATCATTAAGCTTAAGTCGTCCATCTATCTTTATTTGTACCACCGGCATTACCTGCGCAGGCTCATTACCTACTATCGCAACGGTAAACTCTTGGCCAGAGATAAATTCCTCTACTAAAGCAGGCTGTTTATAACTATTAATGATGTAGTCGGCCTGTTTTTTTAATTCCTCTAAGTTTTCTACCCGTGAATTATCTGTTAAGCCCTTGGAGGAGCCTTCAAAACGTGGCTTAACAATAAGTGGGAATTTTAGATGGTCGGCATCTACCAAATTATCAATGGTCTTAATCTCAAAGAATTCTGGCGTAGGAATGCCTTCGGCAATAAAAATTTTCTTGGCTATTATTTTATCAAGAGTTAACCCTAAGGTAAGGGCATCGGCACCCACAAAGGGAATACCTGCCATCTCCAGTAATACGGGAACCTGCGATTCTCTGTTTCTGCCTGCAAGACCTTCGGAAATATTAAAAACAATATCCACATCAAGTGAGTCAATTTTCTCTAAGAGGTTCAAGGCATTACCAATTCTTTTTAGCTTAAAACCATTGGCTTGGATTGCCTCTGCAATGACATCTACTGTTGAGGGATGGTCAAATTCCGCATTAGCATCAGGCGGATCGCCTTCCTTAAACTCATAATCTGTTTTCAAATCGTAAGTTAGGCCGACAGTTTTCATTTCACCATAAAAAATAAGGGCTCCTTTTACTTAGAGCCCTTAAAATCCTCCCTCTTTTTCCAACTGAATTTATTTAACCTCCCTAAAATTTATTTAATTATTATATTTATAGTGTATTTTTATCACAATACACCATTTTTGTCA
>CAYOMI010000132.1:0-4833 GCA_964405005.1 uncultured Planctomycetales bacterium
AGATAATATTAAAGGAGGTAATAAAAATGGCAGTAAAAATAGGCATCAACGGTTTCGGCAGAATCGGTAGATTGGTTTACCGCGCCGCCCTTTCCAAGGGCCTCAAGGAACTGGATTTTGTGGCGGTTAACGATTTACCCGTCGGGACAAAAACCTTAGCACACCTACTTAAATACGATTCAAACTTCGGCATCCTTAAAAATGACGTTGAGGCGAGAGAGGACGCCCTGGTGGTAGACGGCAAGACCCTCAAGGTCTTAAGCGCGAAATTGCCCGCTGAAATCCCCTGGAAGGATTATGGGGTGGAACTCGTGATTGAATCTTCCGGAGTTTTCACGGATAAGGAGAAATGCGCCGGCCACATTACCAACGGCAGAGCCAAAAAAGTTATCATCACTGCCCCTGCCAAGGGCCAGGACGTAACTATTGTAATGGGGGTCAACGAGAAGATTTACGACCCTAAAAAGCATAACATTATTTCCAACGCCTCCTGCACTACCAATTGCCTTGCGCCGCTGGCAAAAGTATTACTGGATAATTTTGGCATCAAGAGCGGGCTTATGACTACAATTCACTCCTATACCAATGACCAGAGGATACTGGACCTTCCGCACAAGGACTTGCGCCGCGCCCGCGCCGCAGCAGTTTCGATGATACCCACTTCTACCGGCGCAGCCAAAGCAATCGGCGAGGTGCTACCCGAATTAAAAGGTAAATTAGACGGCCTGGCAATCCGCGTTCCGACGCCCGATGTTTCCCTCACTGATTTGACCTGTACGGTAGAGAAGGATGCCACCGTAGATGCCGTGAAAGCCGCCTTTAAAAACGCCTCCGAGTCCGGCCTCAAGGGGATTTTACAGTATCTCACTGAGCCTCTGGTCTCCAAGGATTTCTACGGCAATGAGTATTCGTGTATCTTCGATGCCGAATTGACCAAGGTTATCGACGGGAAGTTAGTCAAGGTAATGGGCTGGTACGATAACGAGTGGGCCTATTCATGCCGAGTCGTGGATTTGTGTGAATATATCATCAAGCGTGGCATATAGTTAGGAAAAGGGCATAAAATTAAAGGCTTTTAGAAAGCCCGATTTTAGTATAAGCGTCCCACTTTTTTAGTATATGCGTCCCAAAAAACCAGATTTGGTTTGATATTAGTTGCAGAAAAGATTATACTTGATTTTTAAATCTTCTTATTATAATATATTTTTTGATAAATTGACGTACAGGTTTCTGTAGTTTTCAGGATGAAAAGGGAAATCCGTAGAAACGGATGCGGTCCCGCCGCTGTAACCGGGGACGAAAACCATAATATGCCACTGCTGGCCTAAGGCTAGTGGGAAGGCGTGGTGAGTAGCTTGAGCCGGGAGCCAGAAGACCTGCCTGTATGAGAGAAGGATGGGTTATATAAAGGTAACCCATATCCGCGCGGAAGGATGAAGTAAAACAGGGTGCAATCCTTAAGTTCTTTAAAAAGGACTTAAGGATTTTTTATTTTTGGGAGCCAGTTTTATGACGAGATTAATTCTTATAAGGCATGGTGAAACAGATTATAATTCAGAAAAAAGATATTGCGGCTTTAAGGACTCAGGTTTAAATAGAATGGGCAAAGACCAGGCAAGAGAGATAAAAATGAAGTTGAAGGGATTTAAAATAGACAAGGTCTATTGTTCAGACCTTAGGAGAAGCTGGCAGACAGCAAAGATTATTTTTGGAGAAAAAAGTTGCCCTATACTGAAAAGAAAAAACTTAAGAGAAATAAATTTTGGAAAATGGGAAGGGTTTAATTTTAAGCAAATACTTAAAAAATACCCGTCCATCTATAAAAAATGGCTTAAAGACCCTTTTAGCGTTGATATCCCGCAAGGCGAGAAAATGAAGCATTTTATGGCTCGTATAAAAAGAGAAATAAAAAATATAATCAAGAATAACAGAAATAAAACTGTAGCCATAGTCGGTCACTATGGACCGATGCGTATTATATTGAACAATAGCTTCGGAATAAAAAAAAGAGGTTTCTGGGAAACAGAGGTGGAGCCTAAGGCAATATATATTATTGAGTATAAATAAAGATGGGCAAAATTATCTTTATTTTAGGCGGAGCTAGAAGTGGAAAAAGTAGTTACGCTGTGAGGTTAGCAAAGAAACTCTCCAAACGCGTTGCCTTCATTGCTACAGCTACTTATCTTGATGAGGAAATGAAGGAAAGGATAAAAATGCATAAAGCCTTAAGACCCCGGCAGTGGAAGGTAATTGAAGAAGACAAAGACATTAGCTCTATTTTAATGAAGTTAAAAGGAAAATATGAAGTAGTGCTGATTGACTGTCTGGGATTATTAGTTTCCAATCTCTTGACAGATAATTTAAAAGATAGAGAAATACTGGCAAAGATAAAAAAACTCATTAGCACTATCTTGAAAGTTAAATTTACTATAATCTTAGTTTCAAATGAGGTCGGATGTGGAATCGTTCCTGATAATCTTTTAGCCAGAAGATTCCGGGATTTGTTAGGACAAGCTAATCAGATGTTAGCCAAAATTGCAGATGAGGTTATTTTTATGCAGTCAGGTATTCCCTTAACAATAAAAGGAGTGCTTAAAAGATGCAAAAATTAAATGAAACAATTAGCAGAATTGAGAGAATTGACTATTCGCTGGCAGAGAAGACCCAAAAGAGACTGAATAACCTCACCAAGCCTCAAGGAAGCCTGGGCCGGCTGGAAGAATTAGCTAAAAGAATTGTAGAGATTACCAAAAATGATAACCCTTCATTAAAAAATAAGGTTATTTTTACCATGGCAGGAGACCATGGCGTTGTAGAAGAGGGGGTGAGCGCGTATCCAAAAGAGGTAACTCCCCAGATGGTTTATAATTTCTTGAGAGGCGGCGCAGGAATAAATGTACTGGTCAGGCACGTTGGCGCCAGGGTTATTGTGGTGGATATGGGAGTAGCCTGCGATTTAGAACCACACCCGGATTTGGTAATAAAGAAGGTGAATTATGGAACCAAGAATATGACACAAGGCCCTGCCATGTCAAGGGAAGAAGCGATTAAATCTATTGAGAATGGCATAGAGGTATTTGAAAAGGAATTTACCAAAGGCATAAATATTGCGGGAACTGGCGATATGGGTATTGGAAATACCACCCCTTCAAGCGCTATAGCCTCTGTTATAACCGGAAAACCTGTAGAAGATATGACAGGTAGAGGCACAGGCATAGATGATGAAACCCTTTCCAAAAAAATCGCGGTAATTAAAAAAGCAATCAGCGTAAATAAGCCAAATCCAAAAGATGGTTTGGATGTGTTATCGAAAGTCGGCGGTTTTGAGATAGGAGGTATTGCTGGTGTAATCTTAGCTTGCGCCTCAAAGAGAGTGCCTATTGTAATCGATGGATTTATCTCTGGCGCTGCCGCACTACTAGCTTATCAGTTAGAACCGAAAGTAAAAGATTATATGATTGCTGCCCATTGTTCAGTAGAGATAGGTCATAGACTGGTTCTTGAATATATGGGTCTTAAGCCACTTTTAGATTTAGACTTGCGCCTCGGCGAAGGAACAGGTGCAGCTTTAGGAATGAGTATTGTTGAAGCCAGCATCAAAATCTTAATTGAAATGTCCACTTTCCAAAGCGCAGGTGTTTCCGAACAGATTGATAAATGAAAAATTTTTTAATCGCCTGGCAATTTTTAACTATATTTCCTGTGCAGATTAAATCTGAAATAAAAAATAAAGACCATGGCGCATCTTTGCTCTACTTTCCTTTAATTGGCTTGCTGATTGGCCTTTTATTGGCTAGCAGTGCTTTTATTTCTTCTTTTTTGCCAAATCTTGTAAGAGGAGCGCTGATTCTAATAATCCCTATTATTATTACCGGCGGTATTCACTTAGATGGCTTTATTGATACTTGTGATGGATTCTATGGAGATAGGCCTAAAGAAAAAATTCTGGAAATAATGCGCGACAGCCGTATTGGCGTGATGGGAGCAATCGGAATAGTAACTTTATTGCTTTTGAAGTTTACTTTAATAGTCAGCATCCCGCCAGAGTATCTGTGGAAATCGTTAATTATGATGGTTGTCTTTTCCAGGTGGTCTCAGGGTTTAGCTTGTCTTGTATCTAAGTATGCACGCAGCGAAGGCAAGGCGAAATTTTTTATAGAATATGCAAAACGAAAAGATATCATTATAGGAGCGCTGTTTACCCTTGCCCTATTTTTGCTCATGGCGAAACTAAAGGGAATTCTCATATTTGCCTTAGTTTTTCTTTGTTCGCTGTTATTCATACAATATGTAAAAAGAAAGATAGGCGGGATGACAGGAGATACGATTGGCGCAACAAGTGAAGTTGCAGAGGTAGCAACCCTCTTTTTTACTTTAATTTCATCAACTATTTTTCAATAAGATGTTCTTAATAGTCTCGGCTTATATTGCGGACCTGGTTTTCGGCGATCCGCAGTGGTTTCCCCATCCGGTGCGGCTGATGGGTAGGTTAATTTCTTTCTTCCACAGGAAACTAAGTGGCAGTGCACGTAAAGGCATTGAGCGTTTTTGGGGTGCGATAACTACAATAAGCGTGGTTGGCATAGGCGGGCTATGCACATATGCGATTATTGAGTTAGCAGAGCGAATCCATCCTTTTGCTGGCAGAATCGCCTGGGTATTTCTTGCCTACACCACCCTTGCCACCAAAGATTTAGCAGTGCATGCCTATGCTGTTTGGAAAGAGATTGTGAAGGCAGATATTGAAGAGGCGCGCAAGAAACTTTCTCTTATCGTAGGAAGAGATACGCAGGAGTTGTCGGAAGAAAATGTTGCCTCGGCGACGATAGAAAC
>CAYOMI010000133.1:0-4777 GCA_964405005.1 uncultured Planctomycetales bacterium
ATGCAGCATAAAACCCAGAAATATCCATAAGAAAAGAATATGAGCCAGCCGCATTCCTATAATAAAATAAGGCGTGTATTATATGCTGGGGTAATTCTCTTTATTTTTTCTTTAAATAGTTATAGCTATTGCGCCGAAGAAAAGTTTAATATAATCTTGATATCCGTAGATTGCCTCAGGCCGGATCATCTTGGCTGTTACGGATACAATAAGGATACCAGCCCCAACATAGACAGGTTAGCGGATGAAGGAATTATTTTTTCTAATGCGATAACTGCAGCTTCCTGGACACTGCCGGCGCAGATGTCTTTATTTACTTCTAAATATTCTACGACTCATGGCGTGATAGCTGATGGGCTGGAGTTAGATAAGTCAGATATTGCCCTTGCCGAGATTCTTAAGGGGCACGGTTTCATTACTGCGGGGTTTGTAAGCGGGCCCTTTATGGATTCTTATTTTGGATTTGGCCGGGGCTTCGACCTTTATGACGATTACACCATTCATTACGATACTACGATAGCTTCTCATCGAGGTATTAGCTCGCCCAGATTAAACGAGGCTGTTTTGAATTGGCTAAGCCAAAATTATCACTCGAAGTTCTTTATTTTTATTCATTATTTCGATACTCATGAAGAATATATTCCTCCCTCCCCCTATAAGGAGATGTTGAGCGATCCTTATGACGGGGAAATCAGGTTCGTCGATGAACATATAGGGGTACTGCTAAACAAATTAAAAGAGTTAGGCGTATTTAAAAATAGCCTAATTATCTTAACTGCTGACCACGGCGATGAATTTATGGAACATTCAATGACGGGGCATCGGCATAGCCTCTTTCAGGAAGTAATCCGGATACCTCTCATTTTTAAGCTACCCTTGATTAATTCTGCAAAGAAGAAATTAGAAGATTACGTCAGTATCATTGACATAATGCCAACCATTCTTGATATTTCGAATATCCCCCTTCCTGATAACTTAGAGGGAGTAAGTCTATATCCCTTGATATATAATGGGACTAAAATAAATCGTTCGGAGATATACGCAGAATTATTTTATTCAAGAATCGGCATTAATCAAATCTCTGTAATAGAGAAGAGGTATAAGTTGATCTACTACCTGGATCATCCGGAGATGGAAAAGCTCTTCGATTTATTCAAAGATCCGGGTGAAAAAAATAATTTATTGAGATATAAATCTAAAAAGTTTAAACATATCGAGAGCAGGTTATTTAAAAAGATAGGTCCGCGCATAAAGAATGCTTACAAGTTGATAGAATTAAAGGAAGCCTCTCCCGGGCCAACCCGATATGACAATAATTTACGGGAGAATCTGAAATCTTTAGGCTATGTACAATAATATGAAAAAATCTCGATTAGGCAGGACGAATCTGATGGTGTCCTGTATCGGCTTGGGCGGCATGGGTTTTACGAACAAGAATTATATAAAAGACGATCCCTATAGCGTGGTAACCGCTACCTTAGAGGAGGGTATTAATTTTATTGATACTGCCCGCAGTTACTACGACAGCGAGAAGATAGTCGGATATGCGCTACGCCAGAGAAGGAATGATTGTTTTATCGCAACCAAGACATTCCTGCGGGATGCCGATGCTGTCCGGAAAGAAATAGACTTGAGCCTCAGAAGTCTGCAGGTTAAAAAAATAGATCTTTATCAGATCCACCATGTTCAATATGAATATGAATTAGAAAGGGCCTTAGCTAAAGACGGAGCTTTGGCAGCGCTAAAAAAGGCGAGAGCAGAAGGCAAGATATCGTACATTGGTTTTAGTTCCCACCGTCCGGAAATGGCAATTAAATGCATTAAATCAGGAGAGTTTGATACTGCCCAGATTCCGTTTAACCTGATTGAGCGGGAATATATCGACGAGATTTTACTGGCGGCTAAAGAACATGATGTCGGCCTTATCGTAATGAAGCCATTGGCAGGGGGTAAGCTTAATAACGTTGAATTAGCGTTAAGGTTTGTGCTCAGTTATGACATTGCGGTAGTTATCCCTGGATGCAGCACTGTTGAGCAGGTAAGAGACAATGCGCGGATAGGAAGGAATTTTCTTCCTTTAACCGGGCAGGAAAAAAACGATATTTTTAATGAATTAAAAAAACTGAATAAGAATTTCTGCCGCAGGTGCAGATATTGCGAACAGGCCTGTCCGAAGAAAATACCGATTCCGGATATATTCCGTTGCGAGGAGCATATTTTATATGATGCGGGTTACGCGCGCTATGAGTATAAAAGATTCCGGGGAGAGATTAAGCGCTGTATCGCTTGCAAAGAATGCGAAAAGATCTGTCCTTATAATCTCCCGGTCAGGGCTATGCTTAAGAAAGCCCACAAGAGGCTGATGGGGGGAAGGATAGAAGACCGGGTTGTGGGCTTATTACGGATACTTCGGCTGTATGAATGGGTGAAAAAGGCCTATTTTCAATTGAATCTCCCGTTACCGAAAAGATAGGCAAGTTTCGATGAAAATACTTTTAATTAATCCTCCTAAAAAATATACCATTTGGGCGGGGATACCGGAAGCGCTCAACAAGGGAGTATTCCTTTATCCTCCCCTGGGCCTTATGTACCTTCAGTCTTATCTGGAGGAGAATACAAGGCATCAGGTTATCCTTCTGGATGCGTTGGCGGATGCCCTGGATTTCTCTCAGATAGAAGCCAAGGTGAGGCAAATTAAGCCGCAGATAACAGGCATTACTGCCTCTACGCATAGTCTTCTGGATGTAGTTAATACGATAGCGGCAGCCAGAAAGGCCGGGGATAAAACGCATATTTGTCTTGGCGGTCCGCATGTAACTTCTTTCCCGGAAGAATCAATAAACCTTGCCGGAGTAGATTCGGTTGTCTTGGGAGACGGGGAGTTGGTTTTTAAGGAGCTAGCCGATTCTCTGGAAAAGAAGAGTAGTTTACGCGATGTAAGGGGGATTATTTTTAAGGATGAGGGCGGGATTTTTCGGACAAAAGAGGCGCAATCCATAGAGGACTTAGATAGCCTGCCTTTTCCTAAAAGGGAAAGATTAACAGGCCTCTACCGGTATTATACTTCAGGGACAGAGTCAAATCTTATGACTACCATGGTAACTAGCAGGGGCTGTCCCTATGGTTGCAGCTTTTGTAATACCTCAAAGAATTATCGTTATCGCTCTCCTTCTAACGTGGCTGATGAAATAGAGCAATGCATGGGAATAGGGATTAAGGAGTTCTATTTTCTTGATGATACCTTCAATGTGACCGCCAAAAGGGTAACCGATATCTGCGAAGAGGTGCTGAGCAGAGAATTAAAGATCAAATGGGGATTTAAGGCAAGATGCGATAATATTGATTACGAGATGCTTAGAATAGCTAAAAAAGCGGGCTGCAGAAAGATTCATTATGGAGTAGAGGCGGCGAGCGATGAAGCGCTAATGCGCCTGAATAAAGGCGGCCAGGTGAACGTAAAAAAAATAGAGCAGGTTTTTGGCTGGACCAGGGATTTGGGGATGCGCTCTATTGCTTACGCTATGATTGGCTGTCCTTACGAGAAGACAAGAGAAGATGTGCTAAGGGTGTCTGATTTTATCAAGAAAATAAACGCTGATTATGTTGTTTTTTCGCTATTTTCACCATATCCGGATACGCATTCCTATCAAGAGGCAATAAAAAAAGGTATAATCAGGAAAGAGGCCTGGGAAGAGTTTATTAAGAATCCTCGTCAGGGTTGTGAATTACCCACCTGTTGGGAAGAGTATTTCTCCAAAAAAGAACTCCTGGGTTTATTAAAAACGGTACACCGTGATTTTTATATAAGATGGCGGATATTTTTAAGGAGTTTGTTTGGCCTGCACAGCATCGGTGAATTCAAAAGGCTCTGTAAAGATGCCCTTGCGTTATGGAGACTGTTTATTATAAAGGAGCCAGGTGGAAAGATATGAGAGAAGAGCTAAATGTAGGACTTATCTCTTTGTATGATATCGAGAATAACGCAATCAGAAGCATTGCCTCCGTATTAAGGAAAAACGGTTTCAGGGTTTTTGAGATATATTTAAAAAATTGGGTAAATAACAGAATCTCTTTGCCTAACAACAATGAGCTGGATAATTTAATAAGCATCTTAAGAGATAACCATGTTAATTTAGCAGGTATAAGCCTGCGGGCATCAGCATATTCTGGGATAGCAGCCATCATTACCGGCAAGATAAAGGAGGCTTTAGGCATACCGGTGGTTTGGGGAGGCCTTCACCCCACCCTTGTACCTGAAGAATGTATCAGGGTTGCCGATATTATTTGCAGGGGGGAGGGTGAATATGCGATGCTGGAGTTAATGAAGAATATCTCTGAAAACAAGCCGGTAAAAGATATTGCCAATCTATGGGTTAAGACAGAGAATGGCGTTATCCGCGAGAACGATATCCGTGCCCTGGTAGAAGACCTGGACAGCATTCCTTTCCTAGACTACACAAGCAAAGACAAGTATTATTTAGAAAACAAAAATATTTTTACAGGGGACCCCTTAGTTAAAAAACCGATGTTTCGTATAATGGCTTCCCGCGGTTGTCTTTTTAACTGCAGTTATTGTTACAATAGCGCGCTTAGGAAGATATATCAGGGCAAGGGCAGGTATTTCAGGTATCGCAGCGTGAATAACGTAATCGGAGAGCTCTTACGGGCAAAAACAGTCTTTAAAAATTTAAAATACATACGTTTTGACGACGAGATGTTTATTTTTGATAATAATTGGATTAAAGAATTCTCCGGAGAATATAAAAAACATATAAAC
>CAYOMI010000134.1:0-4774 GCA_964405005.1 uncultured Planctomycetales bacterium
TATGCAATGATACCTTTGATCCAGAAGGATATCGTAGAAGGACATCGTTGGTTGAATATGGAACAGTTTGCAGATATTATTGCGATAGCCGAAATGACACCCGGCCCCATCGCTGTTAATTCTGCGACTTTCGTAGGATACAAAGTGGCTAAATTCTGGGGTGCTTTGGTGAGTACGATAGGGGTAATATTACCTTCTTTCTTAGTTATCTGGGCTATTGCTAGCGTATTCATCTCTTTTTAAGATAATCCTATTGTTCAGGCGGCCTTTAGAGGGTTACGTCCAGCTGTATTAGGGATGATCATCGTTGCCGCTTTAAGTGTTGCTAGCGTCAGCAATATTACTACCACCGGCTTTAAATCCGTCTTAGTCGTGCTGGGAGTTATTATGGGGGTAGCGGTTTTTAAGATACATCCCATACTAGTTTTCATTCTCGCTGGGCTAATTGGCGTATTGTTTTTTAAGTAATAACTTATGACAGAATTAATCAAAGCAAAAGAGCCATTTAGGTTTTGCACCAGGTTGCATTTATCAGAGCTTACTGGTTTAAGAGCTACCACTCTGGTTCAACTGGTAAGTCTTATTAAGGAAGTATCTGGTTCATGCATTTATCATCATACGCACAGGTTCTTGCAGCAACACCAGTATCTTTCTCCCGAACCACCAAATGATTTCGCGTACTGGGTAACGGATATCCTCGGCGAAGATGAGCTTGGAGAAAAGTTGGCCAGCATTGATACAGTGCAATATTCAACTATACGCAAACTGAGGGATAAAATTGCCTTAACCATTGAAGATTATTTGAATAATAATCCTTTGGCTAAAGTTAAATTTGCGCGCGCGGATGAGGAATTTTATTTTATCAAATCAATCAGTTTTATCTTGCCGACAGGATACATTGCTTACGATTTGAAGGAATTTTCCGAAATTCTAAAGAAAGTCACCATAGATTCGATATATTTTCACATTTTTGAGGCGCGCCTTCGCTTAGAGAAGCCAACAAATGACTTTGCGCTCTGGATAGAAAGATCTTTAGGTGATAAAGATTTAGCGGATGAGCTTTGCTGTTTCGATCCCTATACGCGCACTTTGGAGGACCTAAGAAATACAATCATTCAGGTAGTTGAGAAAAGGATATCTGTATAAATGGCAAAAGTTGAAGATTATATTCCGATTGTAGGGCAGTCTTGTATTGATGACTTGAGATTACTCGGCGAGAGATTAAAAAGCAAAGTTATTCAGCATATAAATTCTACGCCTGTAGGCGGCGGCGTCGCAGAGATTTTAAACCGCATGGTTCCGATGTTGAGGGAATTAGGCGTAGATACTAAGTGGGACGTAATAAAAGGCGGAGAGCAGTTTTTTGAAGTGACAAAGAAGTTTCACAATGCGCTGCACGGCAGAGCAGAAGAAATCACTAAAAGAGATTTTGAGATATTTACGGAAACCAGCCAGCAGAACATTGAGAATGTTAATACCTATGGAGACATTGTGTTTATCCACGATCCCCAGCCGATAGCCTTAATAAAGAAGAAAGTCGCTAATAAATGGCTTTGGCGTTGCCACGTTGATGTGTCTAATCCCAATGAGAGAGTTTGGGGATTTCTTATGGATTTTATCGTTCAATACGACTCAGCAGTATTCTCTGCCCCGGCTTTCTCGCGGAAATTACCTATCCGGCAATTTCTGATTTCTCCGTCAATAGATCCACTAAGCGATAAAAATAAAGAATTGCCCCAGGAGACAATAAGCTCGGTATTAAGAAAATACAATATCAAAAAAGACAAGCCCATTATTACCCAGATATCCAGGTTCGACCGCTTGAAAGACCCTTTAGGTGTAATTGAGGTATTTTTACAGGTAAAAAAGTATATTAATTGCCAACTGATCTTGGCTGGCGGAACCGCAGAAGATGATCCTGAGGGCATAAAAGTTTTTGAAGAGGTTCAAGAAAAGGCCAAGGACAACAAAGATATCCATATTGTTTTGCTGCCTCATAATGATATAGAGGTAAATGCGCTGCAAAGAGCTTCGGATGTAATCGTTCAGAAATCTATTAGAGAGGGGTTTGGTCTGACTGTAGCTGAGGCCCTGTGGAAAGCGAAACCTGTAGTGGCCTCAAATGTCGGCGGCATTCCCTTGCAGATAAAACATAAGTATTCGGGCCTGCTTTGTCATTCCATTGAAGGAGCAAGTTTTGCTATAAAGCAGCTTCTGAGCAGCCCCGGATACGCTAAGAGATTAGGGGAAAACGGACGAGAGCATATAAAGAATAATTTCCTGATCACGCGCCATTTAAGGGATTATATGCTGTTGTTTCTTTCATTATACTATACCGAAGATATAAATCACCTTTGTTAAGCAATAAAAGGGTCCGGAGGAATTATCCTTCGGAGGATATTTGATGGTCGGGCCGCCATCTTGCAAATTTTGTAAGATGGCGTTTTTTTGTTTAAAGGAGGAAGCATAGTGGATAAAGAAATGAAGTTTATCTTTGTTGTGATCGGGATCTGTATTTTGGCAGGAATATTATGCGTTGTTTTTGCGGTAACTCATAATATCAGATAGGAGGCGGACATTGAAACTGAGCGGCTGGATATTCATGATAATCTCCTGGGCCTTTATTTTAGGGATGCTCGTATTTTGTTATAGCAGAATATTCAAAAAAGGCCTAGGCGGAGAAGATTCTCAGACATTAAAACGGCTTAAGAAATAGGAGATCTGATGCGTGTAATTATATGGCAGCAATTGGGAGTTTTGGGGCTTGCGATCTTGTTTTCATTGTTATTTACTTCTATGAATCATAGGAAATCGAGAAATAAAAAACCAAGCTAAAATGATAAAGAGGAGATTCTGAAATGACTGGAAATTTATGGCAGGATTGGCCGGTGTATGTTTTATTAGGAGCGGTGGTATTCTTTTTTGGGTATGTAATTATAAAAGGCAATATGCCGGATAAGAAAGATAAACAAGAACAAAAATAATCCGTTATGGTTAAGAGTATTCTTACATTAGCAATTTTTCTGATAGCGTATTTTTTATTCGTGGTATTGCCTAACCGGAGATCTTTTGTCGCTTTCGGAGCAAGTATTCTCCTTGTGGCAACCACGGCAATTACTTTTCAGGAAGCATTAAGAGCGATTAATTGGAATGTTATGGGTATATTTATCGGCACCCTAGTTGTTGCCGATACATTTATGGAAAGCAGGGTTCCGGCATACATAGCAGAAATAATCGTTAATCGGGCAAAGAATACCGGATGGGCTATAGTGGCTATATGTATGCTCACCAGTTTTATTTCCGCTTTCGTAGAAAATGTAGCAACGGTTTTAATTGTCGCTCCGATCGCCTTAACATTATCGCGCAAGTTAAAGATTAATCCGACAAATATGATGATCGGGATTGCGATTTCAAGCAATCTCCAGGGCGCAGCTACTTTAATCGGTGACCCGCCGAGCATGCTTCTGGGCGGTTTTGCTAAGATGAACTTTATGGATTTTTTTGTTTATAAAGGCAAGCCGAGCATATTTTTTGCCGTTGAATTGGGCGCGATAGCATCTTTTGTTGTGTTGTATTTCCTATTTAGGAGGCATAAAGAGAGGACTAAGTTAATTAGCGCAGAGCAGATAAAATCTTGGGTACCTACGTTTATTTTAGTTTTGATGATTTTTGCTCTAGCAATTTCTTCTTTTCTTGATACGGGGTTTAGCTATATGGGCGGATTGATTTGTATGCTATTTGGCATTGTAGCTCTAATATACGAGAAATTTGTTAACCGAACCTTTGTATTAAAAAGCATTAAGTCTTTAGATTGGGATACAAGCTTATTTTTAGTTGGGGTATTTATTATTGTAGGAGCGCTTAGTGTTAATGGCTGGATAGATTCTTTTTCGAGGTTCCTCTCTGGATTGGTGGGGGTAAACATACTTTTTGGTTATATTATGCTTGTTTTTTCCGCCGTCCTTTTTTCCGCTTTCGTAGACAATGTGCCTTTTCTTGCCGCGATGCTTCCTGTTGCCCTTTCTATGTCAAGCCGGTTAGCGATTAATCCTTCTCTTTTTCTGTTTGGTTTGTTAATCGGCGCAAGCGTAGGAGGCAATATAACGCCAATCGGTGCTTCCGCTAATATCGTTGCCTGCGGTTTATTAAAAAAAGAGGGATACATTGTTAAGTTTGAGCAGTTTATTAATATCGGCTTGCCGTTTACCTTGGCCGCTGTTATAACTGCTTCGCTATTTGTTTGGTTTGTCTGGCATTAAATAGAAAGACTTTGAATAAAAGGAGGGCATATGGAGAATTCGATATTGCTTTCTAAATTTATCGGCCCCTACATTATCATTATTAGCATTGGTCTATTGGTTAATTTAAAGACCTACCGTAATATCATGGAAGATTTCTTCAAGAACTCCGCCTTAGCGTATCTAACCGGGCTCATCACCTTTGTCGCAGGCTTGGCTATTGTATTGTTTCATAATCTTTGGGTTTGGGACTGGCGCCTAATTGTTACGCTCTTTGGCTGGAATGCGCTTCTTAAGGGCGCATGGCTTGTTATCTATCCAGGCAGTGCTTCAAAAATTGCAAATAAGTTTGCAAAGAATATGAAATGGGCGGTAATACCCTGGATTATAATGACCGCAATCGGAGTTTTTCTGATGATAAAAGGATATTGAAGCCTCAGGAGGAATTACCTATTAAATTTCTTAGCTCTGTAAAAAAAAGAAAACCCTTGACATTCCGCCCTTGCCTTGGTATATTTACATCTGAAGTATTACTA
>CAYOMI010000135.1:0-4760 GCA_964405005.1 uncultured Planctomycetales bacterium
GAATTAATGTCACCAGCGCAGACAGTTAATCCTTTAGCAAGTTTTATTTTTCCTTTAGTGCTTATGTTTATTATCTTCTATTTTTTACTTATCCGGCCGCAGAAGCTTCAAGAAAAAAAACATGCAAAAATGCTAGAGAGTTTGGATAAAAATGATGAGGTGGTAACCTCAAGTGGAATACATGCAACAGTCGTTAATGTTAAAGACAAAACTGTAATTTTGAGAATAGACGATAATGTCAAGATAGAGATAGAAAAGAATTGCATCGCTTACAAAAAGACACAGAAGGATAGCCAAGGTAGTTAAAGAGATGACAAAAAATTTAATTTTTAAAACAGGGCTCATTTTAGTAGTTTTAGGTATTTGTGCCTATTTTAGTTTTCCGCTCAAGAAAAGGATAAACTTGGGTCTTGATTTACAAGGTGGTATGCACCTGTTGCTTAAAGTTGATACTAGTAAATTTTCTGGTACAGCCAAAGAGGATGCTGCGGATAGGGCAGTGGAGGTTATCAGAAATAGAATTGATCAGTTTGGAGTAAGAGAACCCTCAATTCAAAAACAGGGAGAAGATGAAATCGTAGTACAACTGCCGGGTATAACCGATCGACAACGCGCCCTAGATATAATTGGCAAGACAGCGCTATTGGAATTTAAACTCGTGTCTGGTGATACAGAAAAGTTAAAACAGGCAATGGAAGGTAATTTGCCAGAGGGTTATGAATTAAAATATACCCAAGAAGATAATGAGCCGGTACTTTTAGAAAAAGAGGCGGTATTAATTGGTGATAGTCTAGTTGATGCATCTTTGCGTTTTGACCAGAGTCAATTTAATGAACCAATTGTTGCCTTAAAATTTAATAGTGAAGGAGCTAAAAAGTTTGCTGAGGTTACCTCTGCTAATATAGGGAGAAGATTAGCCATCGTCTTAGATGACAAGGTACAATCTGCGCCACGGATAAAGGAGGCGATTCCTTCTGGAGAGGCAGTGATAACCGGCCGTTTTAATATTGAACAGGCGCAGGACTTAGCGCTTATCTTAAGGGTAGGAGCGCTACCTGCTCCTATGTATATTGAAGAAGAAAGAACTATCGGCCCTTTATTAGGCCAGGATTCTATAAATAAAGGTATAAAGGCCAGTATCATAGGTAGTATTTTGGTTTTCCTCTTTATGGCTATTTATTATTTGTTGGCAGGTATTATTGCTGATGTTGCCCTTCTATTAAATCTATTGATAATATTGGGCGGATTGGGAATTTTACCAATTTTATTTCCCGGCATATCCGCTACTTTAACATTACCGGGTATCGCGGGTATAGTTTTATCATTAGGTATGGCGGTAGATGCCAATGTGCTTATCAATGAACGGATAAGAGAAGAACTCGCGCTTGGAAAATCTCTAGGTGCTGCTATAGCTAATGGTTACAATAAAGCTTTTAGCGCAATATTTGATTCTAACATCACTACCTTGATTGCCGCCTTTTTATTATTTCAATTTGGCACAGGTTCCATAAGAGGCTTTGCCGTAACTCTTACTATTGGTCTTATTGCCAGTATGTTTACGGCAATTGTGGTTACACGCACCATCTTTGAAATTCTTTTAAGTTTGGGGTTATTAAAGTCGCTGCCGATGTTAAAGCTTTTTGGAGAAACAAAATTTGATTTTATTGGTAAACGAAGGATTTTCTATGCGATATCAATCATAGTCATAATTGCGGGAATGATATTCTACTTTAAGAAGGGAAGTCAGGCCTACGGTATTGATTTTGCAGGAGGTCAACTTCAGGAATATAGTTTTAAGACTCCACCTCAAATAGATAATCTACGTCGAGTTTTAAAGGAAATTAATCTGGCTGATGCCTCAATCCAACAATTTAAGGATAATCCGCGCGTTATATTAATAAGGACAATCGAAGATAAAAACCAGATTTTAACCGAAAAACTTAAAGAGGTATTTCCTAACCAGGATATCCAGATACTCAGGATAGAACGCGTAGGCCCCGTAGCAGGAAAATACCTAAAAACCAAAGCCATATACGCCCTAATCTGGTCTCTGGTCGGTATTTTAATCTATGTGGCTTTTAGATTTAAACATTTTAATTTTGCTGTAGCCGGTGTAATTGCGCTTTTACACGATGTTCTGGTTACATTAGGTTTTTTGGCGATTACGGCAAGACAAATTGACCTTCTAAGTGTTACTGCTTTTTTAACCATTGCCGGCTATTCTATTAATGATACGATTGTTATTTATGACCGAGTGCGCGAAAACAATCGAATCTATAAAAAATTAAGCCTTTACGAACTTATAAATTTAAGTGTCAATCAAACTTTAGGACGCACGATTCTTACTTCAGGAGTTACGCTATTAGTGGTTATTGCCATTCTATTTTATGGCGGAGAGGTTTTAAGTAATTTTGCTTTTGCCTTATTTGTGGGCTTTATTTCAGGTGTTTATTCTACTATCTATATCGCCTCACCATTAGTTCTTGCCTGGTCACACAAAAGCGCCAAGGCTGGCTCATAAGAGCCGGTCTTGATTCTATTGGTAAAAATGTTCAAATCCTTAAAATTATATCTAGATGGTACTATTAATTTAGAGGCCATCCTATCTAATCTCATAGACTTTGGTTACAAAAGGCAGGAACAGGTTCAAGAGGTAGGGGATTTTGCCCGTCGAGGCGCAATCTTGGATATATTTCCTTTTACCTTTGAGTTGCCTATACGCATTGAGTTAGACGATAATAACGTTTCCTCCATAAAAAGTTTTAATCCTTCTTCTGGGAGTCCTCTCTGGGAACATAAGATGGTAATTATCCTACCCATAAGAAAGCCCCACGCCTTAAAGACATCCCACTTTAGCGAGGAATTTCCTGTAGAGAATTTTCTTGATTTTGATATCGGCGATTATGTTGTGCATACGCAGCACGGTATTGGCAGATTTTTGGGGATGAAGAGATTAAAAATCGGGGATAAATATAGGGACCACCTGGTTATTGAATATGACCGTCAGGAAAAACTGTATGTCCCGGTTGAATCAATGCACTTGGTGCAGAAATATATCGCCTTTCAGGTAAGAAGACCAAAGCTCTATAGGTTAGGGACAAAGGAATGGCTAAGGACAAAGGAACGTGCAAGAAGAGGCATACAGAAATTAGCCTGGGATTTATTGTCGCTGCAGGCAATGCGCCTTTCTATTACAGGATTTAAGTATTCCTCGGATACAGAATGGCAGAAACAATTCGAGGAGAGTTTTCCTTATACAGAGACGCCAGATCAAACCAAGGCTACTTCGGAGGTAAAGCAAGATATGGAATCTCCAAAGCCAATGGACAGGTTACTTTGTGGTGATGTAGGATATGGAAAAACCGAAGTAGCAATGCGGGCAGCCTTTAAGACTACTATGGATAATAAACAGGTTGCCTTTTTAGTTCCTACAACTATCCTGGCCGAACAGCATTATCACAATTTCAGTCTGCGCCTTAAAGATTTTCCCATTAAAGTGGAGATGCTCTCCCGTTTTAAAACTGAAGTAGAACAAAAAGAGATTATTTGCGGTATTAAAAATGGCGTAGTTGATATAGTAATCGGAACGCACAGGCTGTTATCCGATGATATTCAATTTAAGGATTTGGGTCTTGTGATAATTGATGAAGAACAGCGTTTCGGCGTCAAGGCAAAAGAAAAACTAAAGTCTCTAAGGCTAAGTTGTGATGTATTAACTCTTACGGCTACCCCTATCCCGCGGACCCTATATATGAGCCTGATGGGTGCAAAGGATTTATCTGTTATAAATACCCCTCCACAAAATAGATTGCCAATTAAGACCATTGTGATAGAATATGACGAAGATTTGATTCAGCAGGCGATATTACAGGAATTAAAGAGAAAAGGTCAGGTTTACCTTGTTCATAATCGCATAGAAGATATAGATAAATTAAAAGAGAAGATCTCCCGCATTTTACCAAGTAAAACAAAAATAGCTGTTGCACATGGCCAGATGCCTCCCCGGTTTTTAGAGCAGGTAATGGCTGAATTTTTAAAAGGTAATATTAATGTTCTGATTTGTACAATGATTATTGAATCTGGTATTGATATCCCTAATGTTAATACTATAATCGTCAATCACGCTCATGCCTTTGGCTTGTCAGACTTACATCAATTGCGAGGACGGGTAGGAAGATTTGACCGACCAGCATATGCTTACTTTTTAATTCCCAGGAATGAAATTCTTGATGCAGATGCTAAAAAAAGACTGGATGCTATTTCGAAGTACACGCATTTGGGAGCAGGCTTCAGGATTGCTATGGAAGACTTAGAAATCAGGGGCGCAGGTAATCTTTTAGGTGTAGAGCAACACGGATTCATTGCTGCAGTAGGGTTTGACCTTTACTGTAGGTTATTAAGGGAAGCAATAAGCAATTTTAAGAACACAGGAGTTCTCAATGGTTAAGGTTATAAAGATAGTTTTAATTTGGACGATGGTTATTAGTTCATGGTTTATATGGTTCAATAGTAAAAATATCTTTGCACAAGATAAAATCATTGCGGTTGTTAACAATGATGTAATTACACAAAAGGATTTGAATGATTTTATTAATTTTATGCGTGTACAGTTATCAGCGGAATATAAAGGTAAAGACTTAGAAAATAAAATCCAATCTTTAAAATTAGATTTACTGAATAAACTTATAGAGGACCGTCTTATTCTGCAGGAAGCAAAAAAAATACAGGAGGAGGCAATAAAAAGAAAGGATGCTGTTGTA
>CAYOMI010000136.1:0-4711 GCA_964405005.1 uncultured Planctomycetales bacterium
TGCCCTGTTTTTCATTAATCTGCACCTGGTTTATAAGCGGCATCTTGATTTCTACCGGGTCCTCAATGGTAATGACTTTGGTTGAGATACTTTTCAGCTGATTTAAAATCGCATAAAGGCTTGTGGTTTTTCCGCTGCCGGTAGGACCGGTAATAATGATAATGCCGTGTGGCTTGGAGATTACTTTGCCTATGGAATCAAAGTGGCTCTTATGAAAACCCAAATCCTCCAAAGTAATCAGGGTTTTGTTTACGTCTAAGAGCCGCAAGACCAGCGCCGGACCGTAGATAGAAGGAATACAGGAGACCCTTACATCCACAGGATGGCCGGAATAGTTGTGTTCAAACCTGGCATCGTGAAATTTATAAAAATCGCTTACGGTAATTTCTGCCCGGCTAAAGACCACATTTATCAGGTTATTATGCAGTTCTAAGGGAATACAAAACTTAAAATAAAGTATTCCGTCAATCCTAAAACGTATGGTGGATATCTTTTCTTCCGGCTCAATGTGGATATCCGTGGCATTCTGGATAATCGCATCATCCAGAAGTTCATCCAGCAGTTCTTTAAGTTCATCACCGACAATACCTGTTTCCTTGATCTGGCTGATTCTTTTTTCGATTTCCTTGATTTTTTTCTGTTTCTTGAGCAGTTCCAGGCGGCGCCGGATTGCGCTTTCGCTGCCGATATAAAATTCTTTAGCATGCAGGCCTTCATGTGCCAACAGATCAGTTATCTCAGTATCAAAAGGATAAGCAAAAACAAAACACAGTCCTTTTTCTGTCTCAACAGGCAGGAACACCCTGTCTGTCAGGATATCCAGGCCTATCTTCTCAACTATCGGCAGATTAACTACGTATTTTTTGTTAAAATAACGCCAGCCTACCTGCTTTGCCAGGGCCTTAGCTATATCTTCGTCGCTTGCAAAATTATAATACTTTAAAACCCTCCCCAATCTCTGGTCAGGCTTTATGTTCTTTTGAAGCGTAAGAGCAAATTGAAGCTCTTCTTTGGTGATCGCCCTGCTGTTAAGTAAGATATTCCCTATCTCTTGTACAGGCATTTTTAGTTTACGAAGTTAAGTTTAAGGGCGCTTCCGTCCTGCTGCTTAAAAAGAACCCCGGAAGAATCTATTTTTTCTGTGCTCAACCCTGAGGCAATAGCATCTCCCTCCCTAAAAACATATGTTGAGCCCTTTAGGCTAACCTGAGCTTCTTTTAAATCATCGCTTATGAGTAAAAGCTGTATTTTTATATCAGACGGGTCTACAAGTGGCTCTTTTACCCCTTGAATAAACGAGAGTTCTTCTTTTTTCCCTCGGGGCAGTGTTTTTTCTATCCGGTAAATCTCTTTTTCCGCTTCTTTCTTTTTTAGCAATAAATTGCTTTTCTCAAGATCAAGCCTGATAATCTCCAGCTCTTTTTGCTTGTTATCAAAAAGCTCATGATAGGCTCTTATTTTCTCAAGTTCAGGATCAGCTGGCTGCTCTTCCGCAATAGATTGAGCGCTTCGGATGCTTTCATCCTGAGAGAAAGTTCCCTCTGGCTGTTCAATGGGCTCTTGTTTATTTTCAATAACGTCCACTGCCAAAAGGTTATCCTCGCACCAACCGTTTCCAAACATCGCAATGGATACCAAAGCTAATAAAATAACTAAAAGTTTTCTCATTTTTAGCTTTCCCTCCTTTATGCCCCGTAGAGACGCAGGGTTAAATTAAGTATATCTTTTTCTAAATTCAGGCTTAATATCTCGATTGGCTTAAGTTTCATCATCCTGCAGAGCAGGGAAATTAGAGAGGTATCCAACTGCCCCTTGAGGTCAACCTGGGCCAAGATATCCACGTAGCGCACTCCCTTGTATTGAGAATCCTTAAAGAACTCTTCGGTATTCACCAGGTCTTTTGCCCCGATAATCTTAATTTCTGAAGGCGCATGGTAATAAGAGCAGATCTCCTTTACGCCGCTATAAACTTCGGGGTAGAGTTTCTCAAGGGCAATACCCTGCTCGTCTTTATAGTTATCCAGGCCCCTTGATTCCTGCTCGATTATAGTGATTTCTTTTTCGGCCATCTCTACCCGGCTGTTAACCAGATTCGCATTTAAAGATATTTTCCATATCCCAAAAGACAGAGCTAAAGCTAAAATCAAAAACAAACAGGTTATTATTCTCATAGGACTCCAAGCGCGAGCGGGTTCAAACGGCTCCTAAGATAAGCCAGTTGACCCGCCCGCATTTAAAGCTGTTATTATTTGCCCTCGACCTCGGCGCCGGGTTCTGCGCTTGTTTTATTTTGCTCAGAAAGAAAATTGATTTTCTCATTGTCCAGAAAAATGCACAAATCATCCTGGCCTTTCTTCGCCCAAGACGCCCTTACCGGCAGGTTGCAAACCTTTCCTACAAAGTACTCATTATGCTGCTTGCTGACCTTGCGCGTGATTTTTCCGATGATATACGACATACGTTTTGCCTCCTTTCTCTTTAGCGAATATCCAGAGTAACCTTTACCCCGGGTTTTCCCTTTACCAAAATGTTCTCCATCCTTGCCTTTTTAAATACATCCGGAAGAGAAAACTTAGCGCAAGAGTGATACCTTGCTTCCTGAGAGAGTATGGCCTCAAGCCTGTAAGAGCCGCCAGCTATATTCCTTATGCTTATTGATTCTTGCTTATATCCGTAAGGAATCCTTTGCATAAAAGAATTAACTAGATAAGCAAAATCAGGCTTTGTTTTATGCCTTAAAATATCCTTATATTTTGCGCCATATGCAGCCTTTAATGCTTCATTGCCAGAGGCTGCTTTGCGTTGTAAGCTCTCCAGGCGAAGAAGAGCGCTCTTCTGCATGCTCAAGGTCCCCAAAAACATAATCAAAAGACCGGCAAAAAGAGCAGCCATTATCCCAAAGCTAAAAATGCGCTTTCTTAAAACCTTAAGTTTCCTTAAGCGGATAAACTGCTCAGGAAGCATATAGTGCATTGAGAATTTTCCCTGTTTTAGCCCGATTAACGCAGGATAGCTTTCAGAAAACAAAAGAATATTCTCTTTTGAATCTAAGCCGCTTGAGACTATCTCATCAGCAATTTCTTTGCTGTTGGTAGCGATTAAAAAACTTATTCCTTCCTTATCTTTGTTCAGCGCCTTGTAATTTTCCTCGCTTCTGGTTAATTCCGAAACCACACGCTTAACTGCAACTGAGAGGCGCCTGGGAGTAGTAAATGCCTCGTTATCAAAAATAGTAAGCAGCACCTGGTTAGTCATATGGTCAAGAAAAACTACCGGCTTATCCTTGGCAAAGAGGTTATTTGCTCTAAGAAACTCCCTTAAAGCTATTCCATAAGGCACTAGCTGCCTTATTCTTTCAAAACCAAGGTGCTTATAAATCTCGGCTACTTTGGGCTTCTCAACCGCGATAACCTGAAATAGGTTAGGAGCAATTTTCTCTGACTGGGTAAGGTATTCGCCGCTAAAACTTGAGGCAATAACCTCATCTCTTTTGGAAGGGGATTTTTCTGGTGCAGCCACCTGCTTTTGCAGGGTATCAATCAGCGCAACAGAAAACTCTTGGGTAGCGCCAAAAACAGAGTTTATCTTATCTTTGGAAAGGATCCCGGTTTTTCCGTCTGCATCATAGTAAATCTCGTTATCAAAAATTAGGTAGCTCATTTTAGTAATATTTTAGGGGTTATAAAAATTACCAGTTCTGTCCTGGTGTTAGTCTTACTTTTATATTCAAAAAACTTTCCTATTAACGGCAAACTGCGCAACAGCGGTATGCCTTTTTCAGTATTTTTGTCATTTGAGGTAATCAGGCCTCCTACAGCAATAGTCTCGCCGTCCTTAATCTTAACCAGGGTGTGCATGGATTTAGTTGAGGTCTTAGGCGCCTCAATAGTCGTTCCCTGCCCCATGTTAATGCTTCTAATAGTATCCAGTGTGGTTACTACAGGAGTAAGCTGCACTAGAATTTGGTCGTCCAAAATGCTGGCCATAAGCCGTAAACTCACTCCTTCCTGCACCTGGTCAGTGGTTGCGCTGGTGGAAGCAAGGCCTACCGAGCTGGTTGTGGTCGTGGTATTAGCCACATAGCTTGTCACAGTGCCTACCTGGACCATAGCTGCCTGGTTATTTAAGAGCATTATCTTTGGCTGTGAAACCACTTCCACTTTCCCCTGTGACTGCAACGCTTTAATCAGCGCGCTTAAACCGCTTGAGCCGGTACCTGAATCTTCCTTAGGGCCTGTTGCTGTAAGGGTAAAAAGCCCGCCAGATACAATGTTTTGAGCAGCAAAATTAGAAGATAGCGTCAGCTGTTTTATGTCGCCTAAGTTTTTGTAAATAGCGTTCCAGTCTATGCCAAAGGTGTTTTCGCGGGAAAGCGTCACCTCAAGGATCTTTACCTCAACTAAAATCTGCTTATTGGTCTCAGAGTTAACAAGATCAATGTAGCTGGCTATTTTATCTAAGACTTGAGGGCTGTCTGTTACCATAACCAGGCCTGCAAGTTTGTTAAAAGAATACCTGCCGCTTGGTGAAATCATCTTTGAAAGATTTAGCTCTATATCCCTCCAAAAGGACAGGGCGTCTTCCTTACTCTCCACAAAAACCCTTGCCCCTACTTTGATATCCATGTTGGAATTCTTGTTGCTACTTACAGAGGTAGTTTCCTCATCCGGCCTTGTCCAGGACTCATTGCTGATGGTGTCAGAGAAGGTCT
>CAYOMI010000137.1:0-4707 GCA_964405005.1 uncultured Planctomycetales bacterium
GGATATGACAGTAGAAGAGGCAATGGAGTTATTTAGTAATATTCCTCAGGCCAAGAATATACTCAACCTCCTTAATGATGTGGGCTTGGGTTATATTCAACTCGGTCAGTCTGCGACTACGCTTTCAGGTGGCGAGGCGCAACGCGTAAAATTATCAGCAGAATTAAGCAGACGCTCAACCGGTAAAACTCTATATATATTGGATGAGCCGACCACGGGCTTGCATTTTGCCGATGTGAATAAACTTTTATCAAGCCTACAGAGATTAGTGGATAAAGGCAACACCGTTATTGTGATTGAACATAATTTGGAAGTGATAAAATGTGCCGATTACATTGTTGATTTGGGTCCGGAAGGAGGAGATAGAGGCGGAGAGGTTGTTACTTGCGGTAGCCCCGAAGAAGTAGTCAAGGTCCATAACTCTTATACAGGGCAGTTTTTGAAAAAGGTATTGAATAGAAAATAGAGAAATGATATAGTTTATTACAAATGAAAAAGTTTATCATAATCTGCTCATTACTTTTTTACATTACCATTTACCATTTACAATTTACCATTTACCATTTATATGCCCAAGACACTAAAGAAGAAGAGATCCTCTTCTTGGCAAAAAAAGCATTTGAGGATAGTTTTTATGAAGTAAGCCTCGGTTTATTGGAACGTTTTTTAAAAAACTATCCTACTTCATCTAAGATACCAGAGGCAAATTTATTAATCGGAGAATGCTATTTTCAACAGAGTAAGTTTCTTGACGCCCTCGCTAAATTTGAGGAGCTTCTGAATAATCCTTCTGCTAGGAATATTAAAGATGCGGTTCTTTACTGGATTGCCGAAGTGCACTTCAGAGGTAATGCATTCTTGAAAGCCGCTGATTATTATAAAAGAGTTGTAGAAGAATTTCCCAATTCTTCTTATGCTGCCGCAAGTTTTTATTCTTTAGGCTGGTGCCTGTTCCAGGAGTCTCAATTTGATGAAGCCCTCAGGTATTTTAAAATCGTAGAGGAAAGATTTCCTAACGAACCACAAGCGCAAGATTCTTCCTTTAAGATAATCGAATGTCTATACAATCTGAAGGATTACACTGGTCTAAAGGACAAAATCAAATCCTACCTTAAGATGTTCTCTAAAGATAGCACCAAACTTAGTTACTTATATTTTTATAATGCTGAAACAGATTATTATTTGGATAATCTTAATGATGCAATTGAAGAATATTCCAGGGTTTTAGCTACTACTACCGACGAGAGAATGCGCTCTTTATCCTTTCTTGGTAAAGGCTGGACTTATTCAAAACTTAAAAAATATAAGGAAGCCGAGGAGTCCTTTTCCCGGGTTAAAACCGATATCATAGAAAAAAGAAGTTTGGATGTTTTGCTTTTAGGAAGAGCTATTTTATTTTTTGAGACTTCAAGATTCACAGAGGCAAAGAATATATATGACGAATTGATAAATTTAACAACCGACCCCATAGTTTTAATTCAGGCTTATATTGGCAAGGCCGAGGCGTTGTATAATCTTGCAGAATATAAGGAGGCAATAAGTGCATATAAAGAGGCAGAAGGTAGAATTACACCCCAATCAAATATACCCCCAGAGATTATGGATAAATTACATTACGGCCTTGCCTGGGCTTATTTAAAAGAAGGTGAATTTAAAGTTGCAATAGATGAGTTTCAGAAATTGGTAAAGCAAACAGAAGATAAGATTATCAAGGTTTCTGCTCTCTGTCAAATAGGAGATACCTATCAGGATTCAGGTAACTATAAAAAAGCAATAGAGGTTTATGACCGCATATTGAAGGATTATCCCGATAGTTTCTACTGCGATTATGTCCAGTATCGTTTGGGTCTTACCTTACTTAAACTGCATAATTATGATGGAGCAATTTTGGCCTTTCAGAGTCTTAAAAAAAATTTTCCTGATTCCAAACTCTTGGATGACGCTACCTATACCTTGGGTTTGGCTTACTTTCAAAATGAAAATTACCGTTCGAGTATAGAAATATTTGAGAAGTTCAGAACGGAATTTAAAGATAGTAATCTTAAGCCCCAGGCAGTGTATCTTTTAGGGACCAGTTTGTATAATCTAGGTAAGTTTCCTGAGGCAATAGAGGTATTCAAGGATGTCATCAGGACATACAGTCAAGATGAAGAGCTTGTACAGAAAGCTGAATATGAGATAGCTGATTGTTATTATCGGATGGGTAATGAAAAAGAGGCGATGACCAAATTCAAAATACTACGTTCTAAATATCCGGATTCAAAATTGACTGCTGAGGTTATCTGGTGGCTAGGTGAGTATTATTATAGACAAAACGACCTAGTTCTAGCGCGCAGGTATTTTACTTCATTGATTCAAGACTTCCCTAAAAGCAATCTGGTGGCTTCTAGCTATTATGCCCTGGGTTCTACCTATGAGGAAGAAGGTAAATTTCAAGAAGCGATAGATAATTTTAGTAAGGTAAAAGAACTTGATAGCTCTGATTTAGCAGGTACCGCCTCCATTGCTATAGCTAATATTTATACAAAAGAAGAAAAATTCGATAAAGCCTTAGCTACCTATAAAGAAGTAATCCAGAGTTACCCCAACTTGAGCAATCTAGTTTATCCTAAAATGGCGGATATTTATTTTAAGAATAATGACTATGAACAGGCATTAGAAGTGTATTATAAAAGCCTTGACTTAGTGCCAGTAAAAGAGATGAGTAGTATCCAATTTAAGATAGCAGAAGTATTACAGGCACAAGGTAAGCTTGATGAGGCAATCGAAGAATATTTGAAAGTTACCTATCTCTATCCAGAAAGTCAGGATTTAGCAATAAAGGCCTTTTTAAGAGTAGCGGCCATTTATGAAGACAGAGAGAATTCTCAAGAGGCAGTTAATATTTATCAAAAGATTATCTCAATGAATGTAGAAGAAGCAAAGTATGCTAAAGAGAGGATAGATTGGATAAGAACACATCTAAAATAAGGAGGCACAAATGGATCTCTATAAGATGAGTATGTGGCAGTTATTTTTGGCTGGGGGCCCAGTAATGTGGCCCATATTATTTTGTTCTATATTCGCCCTCGCTATAATTTTAGAGAAATTCTGGCATCTGCATAGGATACAGATAGATACGCAGGAATTCTTGAATAATATTTTAGATAAGGTGAAACGCCATCAGATAAAGGAGGCATTAGAGATTTGCGATAATACCAAAAGCCCTATATCGCATATATTAAAGGCAGGGATTTTAAAATATGACCGTACGCGAGAACAGATTAAAGAAGCCATTGAGGATGCCTCCTTATACGAAATCCCTCGTTTAGAAAAAAACCTCTCTACCCTGGCTACCATAGCACATGTATCACCGCTTCTGGGATTACTGGGGACCGTCACAGGTATGGTAAGGTGTTTTCAAACTATTCAGGCGAAGAGCACATCTTTTCATCCTGTTTCGCCAGGTGATTTAGCGGGTGGCATCTGGGAGGCATTACTTACTACTGTGGCAGGCCTGATTGTCGCTATACCTACATTTGTAGTTTATAATTATTTAGTCAGCCGTATAAATAATTTCATTTTAGATATGGACAAAGCAGCCACTGAATTAGTTAATTTTCTTACCGAATAACAGGAGGGTGTCATGCATTTTAAAAGACATATGGAACTGGAGCACGGGCTTAAACAAATAGATATCGCCCCTTTAATTGATATGATATTCCAGCTTTTGATATTTTTTATGCTTACCTCTAGTTTTATTATGCAGCCGGGTATAAAGGTTAATTTACCTAAAGCAGTAACCAGCGAAGTAGTTAAATACGAAAATATAGAGGTGGTTGTCTCTGGAGAAAATGTTATTTATTTAAACGGTAAAGTTCTAACCTTGCAAGAATTAAAAGAATTACTTAAACAAATAGCCAAAAGACAAAACCCTATTCTGATTAAGGCAGATAAACGCGCATCTTTAGGTAGGGTAGTGGAAATCTGGGATATGTGCCGGGATTTGGGTATTTCCCAGATTAATATTGCCACCAATCAGGAATGACAAGCATAACTTTTAGAAAAACTTTTGCTATTTCATTTTTAGCCCATACGGCGCTATTTAGTATTTTTAGTTTTTCCTTTGGCAGCAAGATTCCCATTGCTTCCTATACCCAGATTGCCTTCTGGGGTGCAATATTAGATAACTCTGATTTAATGATAGAGCAGAATTTTATTAATCGTAATCCCAAATATTTTCAAAAACCAGACACCTTGGCATTGAGTAAAATAAAGGAAGAACCCCCTTCTTTAGTTTCCGCTTACTATTTGAAACCAGCGAGCGCTTTAGAGCTAAATAAATACAAGATGATTTTCTTTAATAAAAGTACTTCTATACCATTTGGCAGAAAGGAAAAAAGACAAGAAATTATGTTCTATCCTCATCTTCCAGAACATTTCTTGCTCTACTTTAAAGATAGAGATGTAGTGCATATCGAACTTATGTTTAATATAATATCAAAAGGTCCTCTAAGCTCTATCTTAATAAAAAGGAAAATTTCCTCTGGTAACTTAGAGGCAGATCTTTTGAGTATGCGCTATATCAGCCATTATCTTTTTATCCAGCAGGCCAGTTTTTTTAAGGATAATTGGCAGACAGTTAAGATAGAACTCTGTGCAAAAAAATGATAAGCATAGATTTTTCTTTAGGGGTATCTTTATATATTATTATTCTTTTGACTATAG
>CAYOMI010000138.1:0-4687 GCA_964405005.1 uncultured Planctomycetales bacterium
CCCTTAATCTCTCTTATACCTATGGCATAAGCGGCGGTCTTGCTTAATTTTAATTTTAATAACTTCTTGACTTCAGCTACCAACCCTTGCCGGAACATATTCTCCACTCTTGCATCAATGCGTTGATAGAGTTTTTCCCGCGGCATATTCAGGCAAAAGATTTTTACATCGTAATCATCCGCCAAGCCTTGCCTTTGTTTCTGCAGCTTTGAAATTGGCTTTCCACTAGCCTCAAATACCTCCAAGGCCCGCACGATACGTTTCGTATCATTAGGATGGATTTTATCAGCCGCAGGCGGGTCTATCTTGCGAAGCCTCTCATAGAGGAATCGGCTGCCTTTTTTTTGTGCTAATTGATAAAGTTTCTTGCGTATCTTTGCATCTTTCGCGGCAGAATGGAATATTCCGTCAATCAGTACGGAAATATAAAGGCCGGTCCCGCCCACAAAAAGCGGTATTTTACCTTTACGGATTATCTCTTTGGCCGTGCGCAGAGCGCCTCTGCGGTATTGAGTAACATCATATTCCCTGGCAGGAGAAACTATATCCACCAAATGGTGCGGCACTTCCTTCCTTAAAATCCGCGGCGGCTTAGAAGTAAGTATATCCATGGTTTTATAAATCTGCATGGAATCGCAAGAGACGATTTCAGCATTGATTTTTTTAGCCAGGCTAATGGCAATGCGGGTTTTTCCTACTGCGGTAGGCCCTGCCAGAAAGACAATGGTATTCTTCACGGGTAATTCTATGGACAGATTCTTGCGGGATAACCTTCCAAAGACAATTTATTTTTCAATTCAACTGCCTCGCTGCGCAGTTTCGTTCTGCCAACCTTGACTCGATAAATTTTATCGCCTTCCCTTGCTACCTCCTGGACGTAGGCAGTGTATCCTTTCTTGATTAATCTATTGCATAGGTTGCTGGCATTAGTGGAACTGGAAAATGAGCCGACCTGCACCGAATAATAAATGTCTGAGATGGACTTTAATTCTTCGTTAGCCCTTATATCCAGGTTTAAAGGGAATTCATTCTTCAGTTTATCCAGGTATTCCTTTGCCTGTTGCGTATCTCCTCTTTTTACTGCTGTTTGGCTGAGGCGGTAGTATAAAGAAGCACACAGTTTGCCGCGCGGATTACGCTTTAACAACTCTTTATAATACTCCTCTGCTTTGGTATAATCTCCTTTCAGGTAATAGGCATCGCCTAACCCAAATTCTGCATCTTCAGCAAATTTACTGTCCTTGAATTCCTTTAGGATGATTTCAAAAATATCCGAGGCCCGCAGGTAATTTCCGTCTTTCAAATAACTCACACCCAAAATATAATACAGCTCATCCAGGCCGGGGGCATTACCAGAAAGCGTCAGGATTCTTTCCCCCTCTGTGATGGCTGTCTTATAATCGCCGCTTAAGAAAGGAATCTTGGCTCTTTCAATATTCAACGCGGATAAAGAACCGGCGGGAGCAAAGACCCAAAGGCACAAAGACACCAATAGTACAAAATTATATTTTTGACTTTTGCCTTTTTGCCCTTCCATTATCATCTCTTCTTCCTGGAAATTTCTTTCTGCAGGCCTAGAATCTCCTTGTGCCTTCTTTCCTTATCAACTTTGGCTACATCATCAGGCATATTCTCTGCCGCGGTATGGGGCCGCACAGAATATTTGAAGATGTAGGCAGCATTAAACCCCGCGCCCTTTACTAAATCGTAGGTTTCCTGAAAATCTTTATCAGTTTCTGTGGGGAAACCCACGATAATATCCGTGGTGAGCAGGCCCTCTTTAACGATTTTACGGTAATTTTGGACTAAATCCAAGTAAAATCTTCGGCTGTAGCCGCGGTTCATCAGCTTCAGGATTTTATCCGAACCGGACTGCACCGGAAGATGCAGGTATTTCTTTAATTTCTCCAAATCCTGCATGGCCTGAAACAACTCTACTGACGTATCCTTAGGATGCGAAGTAATGAAACTAAACTCTTCTAAACCTTTAATGCCATTGACCAACTTTAAGAGTTGGACGAAGCTCACTGTGGACTGATAGGCATTTACATTTTGCCCTAAGAGCGTGAATTTATTAATTCCGTTATCTATAGCTTCCTCTATTTCTTTTAGGATCTCTTTGTAATCACGGTTATGCAAGTCACCGCGCACATAAGGCACTAAGCAATAGGAACAATAATTGGAGCAACCTTCTGAAATTACCACATAGGCATGGTCTTTATCCTGATAATATCCCGTATGGTAAATCTCTTCCGGCCTTTTACTCCCATCCGTCTCCCAAATTTTAACTTGAAAAAGAGGGTCAATAGTCGATGGCCTATGGTCAATGGCCAATCTTTTTAAAATTGATGGAATCTTATGAATATCTGATGACCCTACCACAAAATCAACTGACGGCGCGCGCTGGAATATCTGTTCTTTATAATTCTGTGCCATACAACCAATCAGGCCGATGATAGGCCTCTGGTTATGCGTACGGCGCACAGAGTACGGAGTACGGAGTTTGGCGTATTTGCCGATTTCGCTCCAGACCTTGTCTTCGGCGTGCTGGCGCACGGAACAGGTGTTAAAAATAATTATATCTGCCTCGCCAGCCTCCTCGGTAATCTTATAGCCTTGCCTCTTCAGCAAGCCGCAAACTACCTCGGTGTCTCGAACGTTCATTTGACAACCGAAGGTTCTGATATACAGGACTGGCTTCTTCTTCTCGGAACTACTTGAATTTCCTCGAGTTGGCATTTATCCCGCCCTTTCTCCTTTTCTTTCAGATAACTTTTAAATGGCTCATAAAGCTCATAATCCACAATTTTAAAATTATCTACTTTTATCCATCTAAATATCAACCGGACCAAATCTTTTTTATCCTGGGCATCTAGGCTACGCTTTGTTTCTTTAAAGTTGCGTATTACCTCCTGAAGGGATACAAGGTATTGCTGCGACCTCTCTTTTTCTATTAATTTTATTCCCAGCATATTTAATTGTTTCTTTAACCTATGTTCTTCTTCCTTTAATGTTGCATTCTTGTTCTTGTAAATTTCTATGCCTATTTCATTATCCAAATAAGTATCGGCAAGCTTACTTTGTTTTATTAATAAGGCTTCTAATTCTTTCTTAACTAGATCTATCTGTTCTCTAATTGCCTCATCCGGTTCAATTTGAGCTTTTATAACATTATCAATACGCTTTGCAAGATGATTTTCATTTTCTGCTAGCTTCTCAATAATACTCAAAACCTGCGCTTCGAGTATTTCTGCTCTAACCGCCGGATTAGCGCATTTATCCCTAAATTTGTATCTTGCCGAACAACAGTACCATGGTTTTCGTTTTTTTGTTCTGTGATTAGTCATATAAGACGAACCCGTGTAGCCCAAGCCGCATTTTGCACAAATTAACACGCCAGTTAGGATATATGAACTAGGATTTACCCTATGATTAAAATTTTTTCTTCTTTCTTTTAACAATTTTTGAACTTTTTCAAAATCATCTGGCGAAATCATCGCTTCATGTCTACCTTGCCCAAGAACTATTTTCTCAGGTGGGTTAATAGTATACCGCCACCCTTTTGGCGTTCTATAATAATGACGCTTATTCCATAATAATTTGCCAGTGTAAACCGGATTTTTTAAGATGCTGAGAATATGATGTCCGGTAAAAGGATTCCCGCATCTACTTCTATAACCATTTTGAAAAAGATATCTTCCCACCTGTATTGAGCTTTTATTACAAAGATACATTGTATAGATGAGCTTAACAGTTTTCGCTTCCTCGGCTACTACCTCTAATAATTTTTTTTCTTTATTGTAGCTATAGCCGTATGGCGGCTGCGAAGCTCCTTGCCAATTTCCTTTTAAAACTCCCTTTATCATCCCGGGAAAAACTCTTTCAATGATCCGGTTTCTTTCAAATTCAGCAAAACTACCCAACTGTTGACACATAAGTTTACCTGCCGAAGTTGCTGTGTCAAAAGGCTCGGTGGCTGACTTAAACGCTACTCCCAAGCTTTCCAATTCGTCAATAACATTCAACATATCTTTTAATTTCCGGCTAAATCTATCAGTTTTATAAACAAGAACTAACTCAAACTTTTGGAACTTAGCATCGAACATCAATTTTCTAAACGCGGGCCTATCTAAAGTATATCCGCTAGAACATCCTTTTATACCGTCATCTTGGTAAATATCGTAAACTTCAAAACCATTCTGCTTAGCATGGTTTAATAGATATTCTCTTTGGACTTCCAGAGAATATCCCTCTCTTGCCTGATCCTCTGTGCTTACCCTCACATAAATAGCTGTTTTCATCAAATTAAACTTTTAGTGTGGATCTCCATTTTTTAATCTTACGGATATCCTGCTCAGTAAATACTGGAAAATTCCTGTAATCCTTTTTTACCTTAATCCAGCCTTTTCTAATCCAATATCGAACAGTCCGCTCATGGACGCAAAAAATGATAGCGGCTTCCATTACGTTAAAGGTTTTGGCTGGATGTCCTTTTTTTAAGACATTTGTCATAGTTTTATTTTAATACCATTATCAAGCATTGTCAAATGTTTTATTCTCATCATTTTCTTTTTCACTTTTAAATCTTTGGATTGTACGAAGATCGGCCTTAAGAAGTATTTCAAAGAATTTGTCTAAACGCTCTTGCTCCTCATCAATTGCTATTTTATTTATCCGGTTATTATTT
>CAYOMI010000139.1:0-4640 GCA_964405005.1 uncultured Planctomycetales bacterium
TAATAGTACTTATTTGGATGTAGCCTGCCTCTATCGGGAAAGGGTAGGCTATCCAGGTCATTGATTTCTTTGCGCAACCCGGTATTGATAATCTCATCGCCTTCTTTAAAGATCAATCCACTGACATCCTGAAGGCTAACCTTCTTATCTATGGCCTGAGCCAATTCCGTAAAAATACCCTCCCCTTCTGCGGGGACTACTGAATCTATAAACGGCATCTGGGCTGCTTCTTGTGAAAAAACCCTTGCGTGGGAACCCCCTAACGAAACGTGGATACGTTTATTTATTGCTTTGGCTAACTTGGCTACTGCGATGACGTCTAATAAATTATGGGTGTGGGCAGTGATTCCGATCAGCCCAGGTGAATACTCTTTTATATATCTATGGATATCCGGATAATCCATATTTTCAGCAATGGCGTCTAAAATCCTTACGTCGTAATCGCTGTGTTTTCTCAAATAAGAAGCTATGTACATAATCCCCAAGGGAGGAAATATGCCTGCCTCCTGGCGTATACCTTGCGGTATTTCAGAATTAATGATATTTTTAGTGGGAGGATTGATTAGCAGTATCTTCACAGCTGTTACCTTATTTTTTTACCTCGAAAGGTCCGAGGTCCCTTGCCTTCCAGGTAGAGATTTCTAACCGTATCATGTCCAAAAGACTTTTTTTATCATTTAGGAGATTGGTTATTTCTGCCCAGCATGGCCGCATGCACCCGGGGCAGGCGTCCTTAAATTTTTTTCTTTTAAGCTGGAAATCTTCTGATTCTAGGTAAAGGCTGATATTCTTATCCAGCCTCTTCTCGGCAGGATAATGGTGACAGATTGAGAAATACCCCTGCGGGTCTAATGAGAGATAGAGCCTGCCTGCATCGCAGGCCCAGTTTTTTTGCAGCCCTTTTAAAAATTGGCGCGATTTTTCTAAGAAATCCCGAGAATTAAAAATATTCTTTTCCTTCATCTTCATATCTATCAGTTGGCCGTAGACCCGGTCAACCAGGCTATGATCTTGAGAATTTATTTTAAATTCGGGAGAATACTCCTCAGGACGAAAACCGCAATGGCCTACCTCTAAGGGCTCTAGTGGTATAAAAGAGATGTAATAGCCCAGCCTTCCCACAAAATCTGCCAATAGAGGGAGTTCCTCCAAGTTCAGACGTGAAACGGTCGTATTTACCAGAAGAAGGCTTCTGCGCTTAGGGAAAAGCCCTGAGATCAACTCCATACTGTTAACTATCCTATCCCATATCCCTTCCTGTTTGCAGATAAACGACTGTTTGTCTGGTGATAGCGTGTCTAACGAAACAGAGATATGCCTAAGCCCTGCCTTAATTAAATCCTTTAATAATTCTTCCTTGATTAGCGTTCCGTTGGTTAGGAGCCTCACCAGAAAGCCCCTGCGAACAAATATCTCGACTACCTCTCTGAGGTCATCCCTGAGAAACGGCTCCCCGCCGCCTAAGCTGATAATGACCACCCCTAATGATTTCAGGATATCCGCTATGGCCGCAATTTCGCCCAGATTCAGCTCCTCGCCCTTATCTGCCAGCTTCCAAATACTGCATACGCGGCATTTAAGATTGCAACGATGGGTAATGCCGAAATGAACATACACCATCTTTCTCTTATTGATAATGGCGGACAATAAACGCAGATAACTAATGATATCCATCGCGATTATAAACTATATTTGCCTTTTATATAAATACATCCCCTTATTAATAAAAAGTGATGAGCCTGTAAGCTCAAAGTTTAACTTTTGCAGTAACGCGTTTATGGCAAGATTGGCCTGGTCAGTTGAAACCCTTACCTTGCAGATACCTCTTTTTTTCAACTCTGCAAGGGCTGCGGTAATGAGCCCGGTGGCAACCCCACGCATTCTATAATCCGGTTCTATGGCTATGAATAAAAGCTCTGCCTTTGCCGAATCTCTGGCGGCGCGACTAATATAGATAAGGCTCTCCTTTATTATCTGAAGTGTAGCCGGAATTCTAAAAATGCCTTTTAAAGCCAAGAGAAAAAGGGGTAATCCTCTTCTTGATACTATTCTTCTGAAACAACGCGGACAGTCAGACGTTCCGGACAAAAAGGCAATGACCCGAGAGTCGATTGAGCAAACAAGGGTTATGCACAAATCCGAACGGATTAATTCTTGCAGAAGCAGCTTCAAAAATGCATTGCCTAATTTAGCAAAAAAAGAATTATCTATATAGCTGCTAAATAACCTGAGCATGACATCTATATCGTTTTCTTTAGCTCGTCTGATCTTTAATGTAGCGTCTGCCATAAATGTTCCCACCAAAGAATAAAAATACCAACAGTCCCAATGCCCTCAGATACTTAATGAGTTCGCCGGGGCTTCTCAGGTACTTAATGTGCCGCCATATAACTGCCGGACGTAGATACCAAGAGCGATAGAATTTACGGTATATCTTATACATGTATTCCCTGCTCAGGCCATGCGGTATAAAAACCGGTTCAAAATAAGAAAACCTAGAGTTGTCTTCGGTAATCAGGGAGCCGTACTGCTTATGCACTCTATATTGGAAGGTGTTTTTTAGAGGTGTGTTAATCTGAACTGTTATGTCCTTGAGCGGCAAAGACTTAGCAAAGTTAATGGTCCGCTCGATGCTCTCCTTACTATCTGTTAAATGGCCGATCATAAAAAAACCTTTGGGTTGAAGACCAACCTCATGCGCCCAATGAGCCGCGTTTCTTGCCTGATGCGTTGTAATTCCTTTATTGATAAACCCTAAGACGCTTTCATCTCCGCTTTCAATGCCCAATCGCACTCTCCAGCATCCGGCCTGCTTCATTTTCTTTAAAAGTTCCTTGGTAACCACATCGACCCTTGCCGTACAGGTCCAATTTACCCTTAGGTTACGCTTATTCATCTCGTTGATAATCGACTCCACCCTTTCCTTGCTCACGGTAAAACAGGAATCAAGAAAGGCGATATCTTTAGCCTGAAACTCCCTTACCAGGTGCTCCATCTCGGAAACGATATACGAAGGACTGAAAGACCTATGCTCTTTTTCAAAAACGCTTTTATCGCAAAAGATGCACCCGAAAGGACAACCCCTGCTTGAAATCATGCTTAATTTTGGCCTTACCTTTTCGTCGTTCGGCTGTGGCCGGTATAAATCCAAGGGAACGAGGTGTCTTGCCGGAAAGGGTAGCTCGTCTAGATTATCTATATACTCCCGGCGAGGCGTAAAATATAATTCTGAATCTCTGCGGAAGGCAATGCCATTAACTTCCCTTAAATCAGAACGATGCTCTAATGCCTTTATTAATTCTGATAAGGTCAGCTCTCCCTCTCCGAGCACGGCGATGTCGAAATAATTGTATAAAAATACGGATTGGGGATCAGCAGTAGCATGGGGTCCGCCGATTACTATCTTTGCAGGTTGATATTCTTCCTTTATCGTTCTGGCTATGTCAATACAGCTTTGAAAAGAATAAGTAGTTGAGGTTATGCCAACTACATCTGGCTTAAATTTTCGATAGCGAAGCGTAATCTCGGGTAACGCCAACCCCTCGACCGCTGCATCTGTTATCCTTACGTCAATATTATCTTTTATTAAAACGGAGGCCAGATAACATAGCCCTAAGGGCGGGGAGTTATAAAAGAGATTGCTTGCCACCGGGCCAATCCTTCTCTTCTGAGAAAAGGTAACCGGAGGGTTTATAAGCATTACCTTCATAATTTAATTTCCTCCCCCTATGAAACCTTTAGGCCTTGGCAGAGGCATTAAGCGTCTGGGTATTCTCATTGTGTAATCAGGGATTTTATATTCAGCCATTGCCTGAATAAATCTGGGGTCATCTCTCCTTTTAAGACCATCTTAAAAACCACCAAAGACATCTTTACGAGATTACAAATCTGACTGAACATTGCCAACGGCGCAGGATGTCTTGCCAAAAATTCACTCCTCGATAATTTGTAAATCAGGCTTTTGGGGATAAAGTTTTTTGATATGAGCACCATGAGGCTGGCCCAAAATCTATCTGATTTCTTACGCGGGAAGCTTAAGTCAACCCGCAATTGAGTAAATGTCTTTGTTGCCCGCCCCTCAATGTCATTCTCGTTAATCAGGCCGTCCGCAAGGAGCCTCTGCGATAATGCCGTTTTGGGAAAGACCGTCAAAGAAAACAGATACAATTCAAAAGGCCTGGGAAACTGCATTAAAAAATCAAACAGCATTCTCTTATCCTGCTCGTTAGAAATAGGGTCATCCAGTATGACCTGATATCTTGCGTCTATCCCTAACTTATGAAAGGTGGTTGCATCTTGCAATATGTCCCTATCAGAGAACCCTCTGCTATACAGTATCTCGTTTACCCTTGGCGGCCCTTCGATGCCCATATATATTACTTTTAGGCCTGCCTGTTTCAATCCGGCCAATAAGTCTTGGGGGTAGTTTCCCGGGGTTAAAAAGCATTCAAAGGGCAGGTTAATTTTTTCTCTGTATTCTTTAGCGAACTCCTTAATCCAGGTTTTATCAAAGATGAACATTTCGTCGTCGAACCTTATGTATTTTAAATCTTTAAAGATTCTTTTTGCCTGGTGCAGCTCCGTAATTAAATTCCCGACTGTTCTATAGCGAAAATACCTGCCCTTGCCCTGATATATAT
>CAYOMI010000140.1:0-4633 GCA_964405005.1 uncultured Planctomycetales bacterium
CCTTAATAATCTATCCAGAAACATACCTAAACTGACATATTTACCAGTATAAAATATCTTTCTTACCTTAAATCCTATTAACTCCAGAAGTTCGATTATGGTCCGGCTTGAAAAATACCAGAGATGCTCGGAAGGCGATTTAAATCCCAGCCATTTTTCTTTCGTTATCTTTGCCGGTAGACTTTCTATATCAGGAGTGGTCAGCACCAACAAACCCCTATCATTGATTACCCGGTATAATTTTTCTAATACCAATTTCGGTTTAGATAAATGCTCAATCACATCCCAGAGAGTAACCAGATTAAATCCATTATTTGAAAGAGAAACTGTTTCAATATTTCCGCATAAAACATTTAGCCCTAAGGAGTCTTTGGCGTAACTTGCTGCCCTCTCTGAAAGCTCTATTCCCATTGACTGCCAGCCGCGCTTATTGGCAACTTGCATAAAAAACCCATAGGCGCATCCTACATCTAAAAGTCTACCAGGTTTAATCAATTTTTCAAGAATATCCAGTCTCTTAGAAGATGTCTTTTTTATGTTTATCTCATCGGCGAGATAATTATCATAACCCACTTCTTTTGAATTACGGCTTAAATAATAATTCTCTGAATAGGTGTTTTTAAAATCTTCGGGGTTCACCTGAGGATTTGTATAAACCAAGCCGCAGCCTTTACATCTGACTAACTTAAGCCAACTTCCAATTATAAATGGTATTGTCTTGTCTTTTTCGCAAATGCAGCAATTTACATACACCATATCAACATCCTTACTTTTTAATCATAATATCCCCTTGCATCATTTATTCTTATGAGTAGTAAACTAAAGAGCATCTTAAAGGGGTCTTTAAATAAATTAACTTTGGAATGTGGAGAGTCTATCCAGATTACCGGCACATCTTTAATTTTATATCCACACTTCTTAGCTATGTAAAGAATCTCTACGTCGTAAGAAAAATCATCTATCCTATTCTTTCCGAATATGGAAACGGCCCTTCTTGAGAATGACTTAAAGCCACATTGGGTATCGTTTATTCCATATATTACAAATAACTGAACAAGTAAATTAAAAACCTTACCCATATTTTCTCTGTACCAAGGCTGATGAACTTTTAGCAATGATTTATCTAAGCCCCTCGTTCCAATAACCACATCAAAACCTTGCTCTAATACTCTCAATAACTTTTCCCATTCTTCAATAGGGGTGGATAAATCTGCATCTGTAACTAAAATATATTTGCCGGCACTCAAGAGAACGCCTCTTCTTACTGCAAACCCCTTACCGTAATTTTTATCCAAAGCGAGCAATTTGAGACCATTATGCCTATCTTTAGAGAATTCCTCTACGACCTTTGAGGTAGCATCTTGGCTACCATCATCAACAACCAAAACTTCGGCTAAATATTTTTTTATATCTATATAATCAAAAATTTCCCGTAAGGTGCGCGGGAGTCGATGTGCCTCGTTATAAGCAGGAATAACTATGGATAGAAAGATGCCTTTATCTTCTTGCAATCCCATCTTCGTAGCTTAAGTTAATCGGCGCTTATCGGTTTAATAGATAAAGAATATCTCAACATAGATACTGCAAGTCTCAACAATTCTGGCAAACTCTTCTTTGTCTTTTCCATCCGTATCCTGTAACAGTATCCGTACCAAGCAAAAAATATAAAAGTAAAAATCATATCCAAGGGTAATTTTATAAGAAATTTTGTTAATGGCAGCAGTGATGGATATTCTACAGTAACGCCAAATAATTTATGTAACCTCTGAATACCCTTTTTTTCTTGCGGCGAGCTAAATTTTAAGACAGAAACTAACTTATTGCTCTCAGGGACATTCTGGAAATCTTTTACTTGTAAATAATTATTTTTATAGGAGTAGTCTCCGAGGCCTGTCTTGGGATAAGGATAGAATATGCTGGTAAGAGCGAAATCAGGACGGCATTTAATATTTAAATCTAAAGTCTCAAAGTCCGTATTTAATGCCTTTTCCACCGGAAGCCCGCATATACTTTGGGTGCCAAATTTGATACCGCGTTTTCTAAGTAAGGCACATGTGGATAATATCTGTTCATTAGTCATCTTCCTTTTTAATAAATTATTTCTTATATCTGGATCAGCACATTCCAAACCAAACCAGACAGAATAACAACCCGCCTCTTCCAATAATCTTACATTATCATCATTTACAAGGTCCACCCTGACATTGCATAAAAAGGGTATGCCTGCTTTCTTTTTATAATTATGGGCAAATTCCTCAAGCCAGCCGTCCGGTTTCAAAAGAAAGGTATCATCAATAAACCAGATAAATTCTAAGGGGTATTTCTCTTTCACCCTGGATATTTCTTCAATAAGATTAGCGACACTCCTATGCCTTAAAGTCTTGCCTCTGCCTTCGTAAATCTTATTATATGCATGGTTAAAACAGTAAGAACAAGAATAAGGGCATCCGCGGCTAATCTGGAAAGATTTGGTTTTATATCTTTTTAGTTTAGGTGCGCCTTCGTACATAAAATCCCTGTCCGGAAAAGGAAGGTTGTCTAAATCCTCAATTAGAAGACGAAGGTCGTTTTTAAATATCTGGTTATTTTTTCTGACCCATAAATTTGCTATATTTTCTATCGGCTTATTGTCTCTTAAGGCATTTGCTAATTCTAATAATGCATACTCTCCTTCGCCAATACAGATGGCATCTACGCCTTCTGCATTTATAATTTCGGGAAAAAACGTAGGATGCGGTCCGCCAAATATAGAAAGAATATCAAAATATTTTTTTAGTTTTTTATTTAGACCCAAAAAATAGATGTGCTCTCCAGTAACAATACTATAGGCTAAGATATCCGGCTGATACCTGGATATTTCACTTTTTATTTCCTTAAAATTGAGTTTGTCAATTATGGATAATTTTGCCTGATGTTTATGTTTCCTGAGCATACCGGAAATATACATACTCCCCAGCTTTTCAAAATACGGCTGTTCTTTAGAAAGAAATAATATTTTCATGGTAAATTAACCTTATAGACCTTTATATTTGTGTTGGCAAAAACTTCTTTAAGATAATCCTTGGCATCAGGATTAAAAGTCCTGAAGGGACTTTTTGTGCATTCAAAAACAAAATAGGAGATGCCCTCATTTTTTAACAGGGCGATTCTAAATTCATCGCGCGTATCGCGCTGCATAAATCTTTTAAAAATTTCTTCTTTTTGACGATGGTTCAGTGTCTCTGCCCAATGCCCAATATAAACCTTAGAACCTGTATAAGGCGGGATAAAACTGGCTATGTTTCTGGGCGCCAGAACTACGCTATCCTGGGAGATATTTTTATCCAACCAATTAAGGACACCTATCAGGTCCCCAGAAAGAAAATAAGGATACCTTCTTATATGGGCGTTGCGGAAATCAGCAGCCAGATGCACAAGATTGGTGGGTAAGACCAATATAAGAAACACAGAAAGTAAGATAACGCCTTTGCTTTTCAGTCTGCTACCGTCGTACCAGCCTAAACTCTGGCACAACCTAAGAAAACCTATGGCTGCCAAAACACATAAAGCAATATGGATGCCGTTGGCCGCGTGCCTCTGAAAAAAAATAAAAGGATAGTATATAAAAACAGATATCGTGGAAACCCATAACACTAAAAAATAAAGCCGGTTCTGCCCTTTCTTAATCACATACGGTAGGCTAAAAATAGCCATAAAAAAAACAAGCCCGAATGCAAAAATATATCCTATAGGACCACTAAAGGGTGGATAAACAATGTTAGACCATTCTTTTACTATCGGATTAGTTTGAGCCGTGTAATACTGCAACCATATTCCGGGAAAGGTAACGAGTAACATTAATATATAATTACGCAACGCTACTAATTTTGTGCTATCCCGCTTAATAAAAAGAAAGAAAATATACACCCCCAGGACAACAGAAATAGTTACTATATGGTAAGGATGAAAAAGGCCGATAATAAAACAGGATAAACCAGCAAGAAGGCAAAATTTTATTTTGTTTTGCTCTATAGAGTAGAGCATAAACAGGAAAGCAAGCAATATAAATGAAATACCCAGACTCGCATGGCCAATCCAGCTTACCGTCCAGAAGGTTACCACTTCCGGCATAGTCTGGTCTAAGGGTATCCAGGCCTCAGGAAGTTTAAACTTAAAGAAATGATATATAAAAGCAAAATAGCCACCTAAACCCGCAGAAAAACAAATTAATAAAAACGCAATTCTTCTTGCTAACCTGCTTTCAATAAAATAAGCGATAAATAAATAAGATACCGATAGCAGAATAAATGCCGAGATAATCCTCATTGCCTGATAGATAATTGGCAAAGGAATTTTGAAGATTCGGCTGATAAATCCGCCTGTTAAAAAATATAGAAGGAATATATTCCTGGGCTGTTTCTCTGTAGAGTATTTCTCTTCAAATAGGACATTCCCTTCTTCTGCCTGCTTCATCCAGGAAAAATATGTATTGTGGTCCATCGGTTCGCTTAAAAAACCAACGAATTTAAAATTATTGTTTGAGCGCCAGTATCCATAAAAAACAGGTAGCGTTGAAAACAAAACAGCCAAAAAAGCCAAAACAACAGGAAATAAAAATTCTTTCTTCTTAAAATATATGCCTAGTATCATGTAT
>CAYOMI010000141.1:0-4620 GCA_964405005.1 uncultured Planctomycetales bacterium
AATAAAAGAAAAACCCCAGCTACAAGTAGCTGGGGCTCATCAAACATGGCTCCCCCGCGAGGACTCGGACCTCGGACCTGGTGGTTACAAGTAACCCGAAATTACTTTCGGACTTGGACTATATCTTTGCCGTAGCATTTACTTTAGGCAGCGGGTATATAGTCTCTGCACATTTACTCCAGACTCGGAGTTTTAGCTCAGGATTACCCCGACGTATCGTCGGGGCTTCCCTGAATTAGCCCGCTTTTTCAACCACGGTTTCCCGCGGAAGCTGCGCTTTGAGCAATTTTTGCTCGGCCGCCTTTGGCGGCCTCGCACAGCCACTCGCTCTACCAACTGAGCTACGGGGGAATATCTAAAATATCAAATATCAAAAATTTAAATCTATTATAAGCAAAGTGAAACTAAAGTCAATTAAATTTCACGGCGAGATTCCATGGCTTTGGATAAAGTCGCGGAATCCGCATATTCAAGATTTGAACCCATAGGAATACCTACGCCAATTCTCGTTAACTTTACGCCCAGGGGCTTAAGTAGCTTAATCAGGTATAACGCAGTAGTCTCTCCCTCAGTGTCTGCATCTGTGGCGATTATAACTTCTTTAATATTGTTCTGTTTAATTCTGTTAATTAGACTATCAATCTTTAAATCGCTGGGACCCCTTCCTTCTAAGGGAGAAATGGCGCCCAATAATACATGATATAACCCGCGGAAACTACCAGCTTTTTCTATAGCCAAAACATCACTTGATTTTTCCACAATACAAACAATATCTTTCTGGCGCTGGATATCCTGGCATATTTTACAGAGTTCCTCTTCGCTTAAATTATGGCAAATCTTGCACAGTCGAACATTCTCTTTTGTTCTGGATATCGCTTCTGTCAAATCCTTTATCTCGTCTTGAGAAGCATTGAGGATATACCCCACAATACGCTCAGCACTACGCCTGCCTATACCCGGCAATCTGACTAATCTATTAATCAACTTTTCTATTGAATCTGTATAGGTGGACATTTTTATTTGTCAATTATCCTGGCGCCAAACTTTTCTAATGCAGATTTAATTACAGGATTATCTATCTCGTCTTCCCTCTGCATTGCTTCTCTGGTTAAAATAAAGTTAACTTTTAGTTTAACCTTAAATAACTCAGATAGTATCCTTTCAATAGTTGACCTGTTTTCCTTTGTTTCCAATGACTCTTTATGCAATGAATAATTCTTAGGAAAGGCAACGGTTAAAACACAATTATCCAATTTAACAGGACTGCCCTCATTAAGAAATGTTGCCACAGACATCTTAACTTTACCTATAGTCTCGATAATGTTTTGCCAGGAATCCTTTACATTATCTAAAGCAAGAGAATTGTTTACTTCTGTATCTTGCTCTACAGTATCTCTGTCTTTATTTTCTTTGTTCTCGTTAATCTCTTTTGATTTCTCAGTGGATGTAGACGAAATGGGTCTTTCATGAACTACAGAAGGGTGCGATGTATTTGAAGTTGTGCCTCTTTTATCATGGGTGAGTTTGACCAAAGCTATTTCCAAAGGAATGCGCAGCGAATCCAATCTTTTGCTCATCTCCTGGGTATTAACCAACAAATTGAATATGCTGAATATTTCTTCCAAACTGAAATTGTGCGCCTGCTCCAATAATCTTTCACGCATCCCCTGAGGTAAATCAATCAACTTAGAATCCGCCTTGGTAATCCTGGCAATCATTAAATTACGGAAATGTTCAATAAGGTTTGCCATAAACACATTGATATCCTTACCTTCGTCGATAAGACTATTAAACAACTCTAAAGTTGCCTTGGCATTTTTATGAATAATCCTGTCGGTTATCTCAAAGAGCGCCTCTTGCTCCACAATACCCAATATTGAAACAACATCTTGCAAAGAAATCTTATCCTTAGAAAAAGAACTTAACTGGTCCAAAAGCGACTCGGCATCTCTTAAAGAACCGTCGCTTGCCTTGGCGATAGCAAAAAGAACATCTTTATCCACTTGTATATTCTCTTGAGCCGTAATCTTTTCTAATTGAGAAATAATTTCTAGCGCTGGGATGCGTCGAAAATCGAATCTCTGGCACCTGGAAAGTATGGTTGGTAGAACCTTATTTGGCTGAGTGGTGGCGAATACGAACTTCACAAATGCTGGCGGTTCCTCTAAGGTCTTAAGAAGGGCATTAAAGGCCTCGGTAGTAAGCATATGTACTTCATCAATAATATAAATTTTAAACCTACCTGAGGAAGGAGCAAATTTAACATTTTCCCGCAATACCCTGACTTCATCAATGCCCCTATTAGAGGCACCGTCTATCTCAATGACATCTAGACTGCGGCCTTGGGTTATTTCCAGACAAGAGGTACATTTCTGACAGGGGTTTACAGTAGGGCCTTCTTTACAGTTAAGTGCCTTGGCAAATATCCTGGCAGTCGAAGTCTTACCCACTCCCCTTGGTCCTGCGAATAGATAAGCATGGGCAAGACGATTTTTTGCTAATGTACTCTTTAAAGTTGCTACAATATGGTCCTGGCCTATAATCTCATCAAAATTCTGTGGCCGCCATTTTAAAGCCAAAACAGTATATGACATATTTTAGAATTAAGAAAAAATGATTGCTTTAGACTTAGTGCGAAGGATGTAATAAATTTTCTCTTTTAAAACCCAGTTCCTTAATGGTCCCCTCGGGATCGCTGGCATATTTACGACAAAAATCAGTTACCTCCTTAAATGTGCTAATATTTCTTTCCAGAAGCGTCTTGATAAGAGCTGTCCTTATTTTTAATTCCTCAATAATATCCCGGGGAGTCCCGCCGCTTATCATCGCCAGTTTATCCCTAAAAACGCTGCTTACGCTTGACTCATGGAACCTGGCATTGGGTAAATCGTATGACCACAGCGACGACAATAATACCATCTTCTGTTCCATGCCGGCGGTCTCAACTAATTCGCCGACCACGCGTTTGATTCTCCCTTCTACATTATAACGCCGCATAATTACAAATACATCTATCAAATTTATAAGAACCTCGGGCACATTCATCGGTTCGTTTTCAAGGCGCATCACTGTCTCCCTGGCTGTAGAAGCATGTAGCGTTCCCATACAGTATTTTCCTATATTCATGGCGGTCATTAAATCCTGTGCTTCCCTGCCCCTGACTTCTCCTACAATTACTCTATCGGGTCGCATGCGTAGGGAATTCTTAACTAAATCTGCTAAGGTTGTCTCTTCGTCGCTTTCCAGACGGGAACAATTCTCTTCAAAGTCAGTATTGAGTTCCAGAGTATCTTCTATAAGCACAATTCTTTCTTTAGAGGATATGAAGTTAAATAGCGCATTTAAAAATGTGCTTTTTCCGGCTCCTGGCCCACCGGAAATAATGATATTCGCAGGTTTAAGACCCAGGCCTTCTACATAGAGCCAGAATTGTGCGGCCAATTCGCAGTTAAGCGTACCATTTTGGATAAGTTCAATGATACTGAGTGGTCTTTCTTTAGCGCGAGTTATGGTTATCTGCGGTCCAAAAGGAGAATATGCAATATTAACCCTTCCTTTTATCTCGGAAAGCTCTACATTATTTATCTTTTTTATAGTCTTTCTACCGGAAAAGATTATGAGTTTTTTTACAAATAAATCTAATTCTTCGCGGGAAACAAACTGTCTATCTGTCTTAACCATACCAACCTTGGTTTTATGTACATAAATAGGGGAAAGATAATTTATCATAACATCTTCCACGTCGGGATCTGCCAGGAATTCTTCGATAACGCCGTAAGATAAAAATTCGTTAAAGAAGCTTTCTATATCCAGGCCTTTTGATTTCCTGATAAATCTCTGATGCCGGGGAGAATTATAAACTTCTAAAAATGCCTGAAATATAATTTCGCGTTTCTGGGTAAGGTCCTGCAATAAAAGAATTTTTCCTGCCAACTTATCCAGAATTTCATTTTCCATTTCAATTCTTTCTTTTTCCATATTTCTCCTTTATGTAAATGGCGGTGTGCTTATTGCTCTGTTCGAACAATTTTCAACACACCTTAATATTTGGTTTATCTTCTACTCATGCGTCTGGGGGCGCAGACTTGAATGCAGACGCTTGAGCTGATTTCCTTCTTTAGGCTACCCTTATCTTGTATGCAACCTTACTTGCTTTTGGCGCTTTTTCTCTATTTTTAGGCGTGTAAGTCTCGCTTGCTATGCTCTTGTATTTTGGTGCTTGAGAGCCAGCAAAAAGGCAAATTTTCAACCGCTACCCAAAATTTGCCTTTTTGCCTCAAAAGAAAGAGCAAAAAACCAGAAACAGAAACCAAAAACAGAAAATAAATTATTAATCTTTGGGCTTATGAAATAGAGAACAATACTAATTCTACCACAAAAGAAGAATAAGGAAAGAGAAATTGCAAGTGGGCTTGACTTTTATAACAGGAAGAATTTAATTAGAAAAACTAGTGGGTAATTATGTATCAGAACACACAACTTTTTTAGCAAGTTCTATATTCTTTTTTAGAAAATTATCAATAGCATCTTTTACGTTGCCAGAATATCTAAATACCTGAACACTGGCTTGTGCAAATCTTTTCTGCGCAGTCGCTCCCATATTATCTGCTATTAGATGGG
>CAYOMI010000142.1:0-4619 GCA_964405005.1 uncultured Planctomycetales bacterium
CGAATACGGCCGTTAAGCCCCTCAGGGCCGATGGTAGTGTGCTCGTAAGGGTATGTGAGAGTAGGTCGGTACTCCTTTAAATTTCGCCTGCTATCTAGAAATAGGTAGCAGGCGTTTTTATTTGTTAGATTTAACTCCTTTCTACATCTATTAATAGTAGAAAGGAGGTTGATATGGCTAATATGGTTTCTGTAGAAATCATTGCTTCTAAAATTTTTGAAATAAGAGGTAAAAAAGTAATACTGGATAGCGATTTGGCGAAGCTTTACGGTGTTCAGACAAGGCATTTGACTCGGCAGGTTCGTAGAAATATTAAAAGGTTTCCATCTGATTTTATGATTCAGTTAACGCGTAGAGAATATCGCGAACTTCTAAGGTGCAAATTTGGCACCTTAGAAATGGGCAAATTCTCTAAATATCCTCCCTATGCATTTACCGAGCAAGGCGTTGCGATGCTCTCAAGTGTACTAAATAGCGATAGGGCAATTCGGGTTAATATCCAGATTATGAGGGCTTTTGTACAGATAAGAAAAATGCTCCTTGCCAATGTTGACCTCAGACGAAAAATTGAGGAGATGGAAAAGAAGTACGATAAGCAATTTGCGATTGTGTTTGAGGCAATAAAGAGGCTTCTTGAACCGCCGAAACAAACAAGGGCGATTGGTTTTTATGCGTAATACCCCTGCCGATTTTCTCGCTCAATGAGAGAGAGGCTCATTTTAGGGTTTTGTCTTGCGCGCACTGGATTTTTTCGCCGTGCGCTACGGTTTACTTCGTCGCTACGGATAGCCTGTATCGGATTAGCACCCTACGCTCCTCGTAAATCCTTGCGCACTCAAACTAAAGCGATGTGCCGAAAAGATCCTAATGTGCGCTCCAGCAAAAACCCTAAAATTTTAAGAGTCGTTCTTATTCCTCGGACGCCCCACTCGAAATCAGTCCCAGACAGGACCCGCTACTTCTATAAGCAAAGAACGCTTGGGATTTTTATTGGTTAGATTTTAATTGACCTATTCTTTCTTTGGGATTAGAATTATTTCCATGAGTCATCTTCTGAATTTAGGACTTTTTATTTTAATTGCCAGCGGATTATTTTTCGCTGTTTTAAAATTTTTATTTGCTGTTTCTGCTAAGCAGAAAAATCAAGACGAGAAAGAAATCATCCAGGAACTTATCTATAATTTTTCGCTATCGCCGAATGTATATAGGCATAATCAAAGCGTTCCTCTAGTAGATGCTTTTTTAGAAGCAATAATACCTCCAGCAGAAAAGCTTTTTGTTTCAGAGAGGCCCTTATTCAGGCCAGAACGTTTCGTTGTTGAGGGTAAAGATAACCATGGGAGGCCTTTTATCGCAGCTATTATTAGGATGATAAGGCATCAGAGCGGCGGTCCGAGAAACTATGTTTTTATTTACGGGTTACACGATTTTTCTTTGAAAGAGCGATTTCTAACAACAGCCGATGAAAGAGTCAAAATTGTAGAGGATTGGGTTGTTGTTTTTAAATTTGAGAGTATTTCTGGTCTTTATGCTTTTTCTTCAAACAGGTTCAATGAGCTTATTTCTGTTTTAACAACCGCAGGTAAGTAATAGACGATGGCGGAAAGAAAGTTCAAAATCCTTGTCATTGACGATGAGCCAGATATTTGCGCTCTTTTGAAGGATTCCCTTCCCCAAATGGGTAATTTTAAAGTTATTGTGGGTAAGGGCGGCAAAATCGGGGCGTGGCTTGCTTTATGCCGCTGGCATAGACCGGATGTTGTAATTCTTGATATAATGATGCCGGGGGTCGATGGTTTTGAGGTACTGCGCAGGATTAGAAAAAATAAAGAGACGACGTATATGCCCGTGATTATCTTAACCGGCCGGCAAGATTATGTAACAAAGATAAAAGCAGAGGGATTGTACTGTGATGATTATCTTGTCAAACCAATAAGCCTAGATGTTTTAAAATCCCATATAGAAGAGGTTTTAAAAAAGCGCGGTATAATTTAACCTGGAGGCGAATGTTAAATAAAAAACCTTTGGATAAAATTTTAGTTGGACAGTGGCATATTTGGAGGTAAAATAATTAGAAAAGGAGGCGAGGTTAATGCCTGAGGAAATAAAGAATCCTTATGATGATTGGGAATTCCCGCTAAATTTTGAGCCCAGATTTTCTAATATTCATATTATTGGTCACACATCCAGAGAGTTCTTTATTACTTTTGGAATTGCAAATCCACCCCGCAAGAAATTTATGGCAATAACTCAACTCGTTCTGACAAAGGAACATTTAGTAGAGCTTATTTTGAATTTGCAGTCCCAATTGACAAAATTCAATGAGGACCAGGGAGGAGATAAAGATAAGTCAATTTCTCCCAGGCGGTTTTAGAAAGGAGCGAGACAAATGATGCGTTCTGGTAATCCTGCATTAAGAGGGGATGTTTTTGTGGGCAGTAGGGCATTTGGGGTTTCAGAAACAATGAGTATTCAAGGAACAGTAAATAAAACCTTAATTTTGCTTTTCTTAGTGGTGTTAGGTGCGCTTTGGACTTGGATGAATCCTCGAGTATTAATACCGTTCTTTTGGCCAATTGCCATTGCAGCTTTTATTATAGCATTAGTGACCATATTTAAAAAAGAATGGGCAGCGGTTACTTCACCGATATATGCGCTGCTAGAAGGATTGATATTAGGTGGTCTTTCTGCCATATTTGAAAAGGCCTACCCAGGAATAGTAGTTCAGGCAGTGACATTAACCTTTGGTACGCTCTTTTGTCTCCTCATGGCTTATAAATCAGGTTTAATTGAGGTTACAGAGAATTTTAAACTGGGGGTGGTGGCTGCCACAGGCGCAATAGCGCTATTATATCTCATAAATATAATTATAGGATTCTTTGGACATCGTGTACCTTTTATTCATGAAGGCGGTATTATAGGCATTGGTTTCAGTATCTTTGTGGTAATTATTGCCTCTTTGAACTTAGTGCTTGATTTTGATTTTATTGAGAAAGGTGCGCGGGTAGGTGCTCCGAAATATATGGAATGGTATGGCGCTTTTGGATTGATGGTTACGTTAATCTGGCTTTATCTGGAGATTCTAAGATTACTCTCAAAGACAAGAAGAAAATAAGACATCATAAGTGGGTTAGAAATAAATTATGAAATTTAAAATTATTGTAGTTCTGATTGCTATATTTTTACTTGTTGATATAGTATTTGCTCAAGACCTTTCTATAAAAGCTGAAGTTGACAAAACCTCTCTGTCTAGCGATGAAAACCTCACCTATAAACTCATAATTACCTCATCTGAGAAAAAATTACCCTCACCTCAGATACCAAAGTTTGCAGGGTTTAATGTAATATCTAAAGCCCAGTCATCTACGATTTCTTTTGCTAAGTCCGAAATAAAGACCATTGTGGTCTATGCTTTTATTTTGGCTCCGAGCGATATAGGCAAGTTTAAGATTGAACCCAGCACAATTAAGGTAAACGATAAGACTTATTCTACGCAAGAATTTGAAATCGAGGTTACCAAGGGTAAGGGCAAACCGCAGCCAAAACCAGAAAAAAAGCCAGCTTTACCTAAAGAAATCCAGCCCCCGACAGATAAGCCTCAGGTTACCCTTTAATTTTTCTTGTATGGACAAATCACTTTCTAGTTCTATTCAATATTTAAAAGGCATTGGTCCAAGTAGGGCAAAGGCTTTAAATAGACTGGGCCTGGTAACAGTTGAAGATTTGCTTTATTATTTTCCCCGGCGTTACGAAGACCGCACCAATTTTATTAATATATCAAAATTAGAAGAAGGCTCCACATATACCATAAAGGCAGAGGTTCTGGTAAAGGGAGAGCGCAGTTCATTTAAAAGACGCGGTTTTAGTATAACCGAATTGGCGGTGGGGGATAATACAGGAAAGGTATTTTGTGTCTGGTTTAATCAGCCATACCTAAAGGAATATTTTAAGGTAGGCCAGACTCTGATATTGTACGGCAAAGTTGAGCGTTATGCTAATAGACTTCAGATGAATTCTCCTGAATTTGAGATTATCTCAAGGCAGGATGTTGATGATTCTATACATATAGGCAGGATTGTGCCTATCTATTCGCTTCCCGAACGAATCACCCAACGGTATCTGCGAAGAATAGTTAAATATGCATTAGATGAATATCTGCCGATAGTTAATGATTTTTTGCCATATGATATAAGAACAAGGAACAATCTGCTTAATCTTGCCAAAGCGCTTATTAATATACACTTTCCGGATAGCCTAGATCTGCAAAAGCAGGCTTACGTAAGATTGTCCTTTGAAGAATTTTTTATCTTTCAACTCCCCCTGGCTTTAAGAAAATTAAGAAAGAAAGAGAAAAGGGGGATATCTCATCAGGTAGATGCTCCGCTAGCAGAAGAGTTTATGAAAAGTTTACCTTTTAAACTAACCGCTGCGCAAGAAAAAGTTATTACCGAGATAAAATCTGATATGGCTCATCTACAGGCAATGCAGCGGCTCTTACAGGGAGATGTAGGCTCAGGAAAAACAGTGGTAGCAACTATTGCAGCAATTTTTGCCATTCAGGGAGGTTATCAAGTTGCCTTTATGGTGCCCACAGAGATATTGGCAAGACAGCATTATAT
>CAYOMI010000143.1:0-4614 GCA_964405005.1 uncultured Planctomycetales bacterium
GAAACAGACCAAGGCAGGATCCACTAAAAATCTTAAAATTTATTTTATATACAAATTGCAAATATGTTTTTCTTTATCTATATAAATTCTATTTCTCTTTTCTAATTCATCCCAATCAACCAAATGTGCCTCAAATTCCGGTCCATCCACACAACTAAATTTTGTTTCGCCGCCAATAGTTACCCGGCAGCATCCGCACATACCTGTGGCATCAACCATTAAGGCATTAAGAGATACTATAGTTTTTATATTATGGGTCTTAGTTACTTGTGCAACTTTTTTCATCATCGGTATAGGGCCAACAGCGTATATCAATTGTATAGAGTTTAGCGGATAACGTATAGTTAATAACTCTTCTAGGATATCAGTAACAAATCCTCTTTTACCATAAGAACCATCATCGGTAGTCGCATAAAATTCATCAGATATTTCTTTTAGTTCTTTTTCTAAGATTAGTAGCTCTCTGGTCCTTACGCCTAATATAATAATAATTTCATTTCCTGCTTCTTTTAGGCTCTTTGCAACCGGATAAATTTCAGCAATACCTACGCCTCCACCTGCTAAGATTACTCTACCATAATTTTTAATCTCTGTGGCATGACCCAAGGGACCTACTAGTGCATACAAAGAATCTCCAGGATTTAGTTTTCCTAAAAGTTTGGTAGTCAAACCTACTTCCTGAAAAATCAAGGTAATTGTGCCTTGAATCTCGTTTTTATCTACTATGGTTAGGGGAATCCTCTCTCCAATTTCGCTTACCATAACAGAGACAAACTGGCCAGGTCTTGCTTTTTGCACGATAGCACCGGATGAAACCTCTAATTTAGTAATTTTTACTCCTAGGCTTTCGCTAAGAGTCTCTCTTTTTATTATCTTCATAATAAAAATAAAAGACGTCCCCTTTTTGACTCAAGAAGACGCCTTTGTCCGCAATCAAATTGAAATGTATGATACCACAAGGAATTAACCTGTCAAGATATTTATTTCTTCTGTCCTTTTATATCTTTTGCTAAGATTATTGCCTCGGCAATTTCACGCATAGACTTCCGTGTATCCATGCTCTGTTTTTGGATTAACCGGTAGGCCTCAGATGGTAGAATGTTTACTTCTTGGGAAAGAATGTCTTTGGCTCGCTCGATAACTTTACGAGTAGTCAATGCCTCTTCAGCGCTACGCACCCGTAAATCCAGCTCTGCATTCTCAATTGCCACTGCTGCCTGATTTGCTAAAGCAGTTAAGACATCTAATTCGGGTTTGGTAAATTTATGTTTTTTAGAAGTATAGCAATTAAGTACGCCGATTATTTTTCCTTTAACTGCCAAAGGAACACTGGCTAAAGAACAGAGGCACTCATTTTTGGCAATATCTATATTCATATAACGGTTATCCTTTTTAACGTCCAGGACACAAATAATTTTATTTTCTTGTGCAACTTTACCAGCAATTCCTTCACCTAACTTAATATTGGGCTTTTTATTATACGCCTCTGAAACTGACTGAGTTGCCCTGATGATTAATTCTTTTCTATTCAGGTCAAGCAGCATAAGCGAACAGATTTTGGAATTCATTATTTCAGCAGTAACGTTTACAATCAGGCGCAATAACTCTTCTAAATATAATCCTGAGGTAATCAGGTTTGCTACTTTGGAGAGTGCTTCAATTTGCTTAAGATAAATTTGATAGACTGGTTTTTCTTTTGGCATCTATAATATTGGTAAATATTTACTTATCTCATATTGCGTAACCTGAGCTTTGTATTCATCCCATTCCATCTTTTTATTGCGGATAAAGAATGCGAATAGTTCATCGCCTAAGGTCTTTCTTACCAGCTCTGATTTCTCGGTTATTTTAACCGCCTCCAGAAGATCTTCAGGTAAAGATTTAATCTTGGCGCGCTCTCTTTGCCCTTCACTCATATGATATATATTGTCGTTGGCGGCTTGAGGTAATACATAACCTTTTTCAATTCCTTCTAATCCTGCAGCCAGCATTACTGAAAACGCAAGATATGGGTTACAGGCTGGATCAGGCACGCGATATTCAATGCGTGTAGACTTCTCCTTACCCGGTTTATACATCGGAACGCGAATCAAAGCCGAACGGTTCATCTGGGCCCAACAAATATAAACCGGAGCTTCATATCCCGGTACTAAGCGTTTATAGGAGTTAACCCATTGATTGGTCACTGAGGTTATCTCAGGAGAATGTCTAAGTAGACCTGCAATGAATTGTCTGGCAATTTTAGAGAGATGATATTTATCTTTCTTATCAAAAAAGGCATTGCTCTCGCTCTTTCCGCCTTTGACGGAAAATAACGACTGATGCGTATGCATACCAGAGCCATTAATGCCAAAAATGGGTTTCGGCATAAATGTAGCATGCAGGCCTTTTACCTGGGCGATCTCTTTTACTACCAATCTATAGGTCATCACATTATCTGCCATGGAGAGCGCATCCGTATATCTTAAATCAATTTCATGTTGACTGGAGGCTACTTCATGATGACTGTATTCCACAATAATACCTAAATCTTCTAAGGCACTTACGGTATCATTGCGCACACTTTGGGCTACATCCAGGGGCGTTAAATCAAAATATCCACCTCTATCCAGAATAATGGTATTTTTGGGATTATTGAAATAAAAATACTCCAGTTCTGGCCCAACACAATAGATAAATCCCATTTTTTTGGCACGTTCCAAATTTTTCTTCAGCACATAACGCGGATCGCCAGCAAATGGTTTGCCATCAGGAGCGTAAATATCACAGAACATCCTAGCCACTGCTTGTTCTTTAGATTCCCAAGGAAGAATTGCAAATGTAGCCGGGTCAGGCCGGGCAACCATATCAGATTCTTCGATGCGGGCAAAGCCTTCAATGGAAGAACCATCAAAACCCATGCCATCCCCTAATGCCCGCGGTAATTCATCCACCGTGATAGTAAAACCTTTCAAGAAGCCCAACACATCAGTAAACCACAATCTTATATACCTTACCCTGTGTTCTTTTACTAGTTTCATCACATCCGTTCTTGTTTTGGGTTTCATTTTATTCCTTTTCTCCTCTCGTTAGTTTTTAAAAAACTCTCTATCCTTAATAGTGCTTCTTTTAAATTATCAAAACTTGAGGCGTAAGATATGCGCACATAATCATCAAATTGTTTACCAAAGGCAGTGCCAGGCACAAGCGCCACCTTCTGTGCTTTAAGTAGCCTCTGTGCAAAATCCATACAATTTAAACCACTCTTTTTTACAGTAGCGAATACATAGAAAGCGCCATCTGGTTTAATGCATTCAAGACCTAAACTGTTTAATCTCTCGACAACGAATTCTCTACGTCTTTTATATTCGCGCTTCATCTCCTCTACTGAAACTCTGCCTGAATGCAATGCTTCACAAGCAGCCATCTGACTGGTTATGGGAACACACATGATAGTATATTGGTGGATCTTAGTCATGTTCGCAATGATTTCTTTTGGGCCGCAAGCAAAACCTACCCGCCAGCCAGTCATGGCATAGGATTTAGAAAATCCATTAAGATAAACTGTATGTTCTTTTGCACCTGATAATGTCGGAAAAGGCACATGTTCAAAATCATAAGTTAAATCACCATAAATCTCATCCGAGATACAAATTAACCTGTGCTTCAAAATAACCCTTTTTATCGCCTCTAATTCCTTTTTAGTATAGGAGATACCCGTGGGATTATTAGGGTAATTTAGAATAACCGCTTTAGTTTTTTTATCAATAGATTTTTCTAAAATTTTAGGCGTAAGTTTAAAACCTTGTTCTTTTGTGTTTATATATATAGGTATACCACCGGCTAATTCTGCTAACGGACCGTAGGAGACATAACTGGGTGTGGGAACTAATATTTTATCATTTGGTTCGATAAGCGTACGTATTGCCAAATCAAATCCTTCACTTACCCCTACGGTAATTAAAATTTCCTCATCGGGGCAATATTCTATGCCATATCTACTTTTTAGATAATGACTAATACTTAATCTTAATTTATAAAGCCCTTTATTTGAGGTGTAAGTTGTATAACCTTCCTCTAAAGAGTAAATCCCTGCCTCACGGATTTGCCAGGGAGTAACAAAATCCGGCTCGCCTACGCCCAAAGAGATAACATCCTTCATTCCCAAGACCAGATCAAAGAATGCCCGGATACCCGAAGGCTGCATCTCTATTACTTTTCTGGAAATAATATCTTTCATCTTTATCCTAACCTTCTAACCTTTAAACTTTTAAACTTTTAAACTAATATGATATTGCTATCCTCTTATTCTCTTCTTTGTGCTTTAAAACTACTCCGTCTTCTTTGTACTTCTTTAATAAAAAGTGGGTAACAGTACCTCTAACATTCTCCATAGGCGCAAGTTTTTCTGCCACAAAGTTTGATACCGTGTGTAAGTCTTTCCCTTCCACAATTAAAAGCAAATCGTAGGTGCCAGAGATAAGATAGCAGCTACTCACTTCAGAAAACGAATATATGCGTTCAGCAATCTTGTCAAACCCCACATCTTTTTGAGGAGTAATATTTACCTCAATCAAGGCCCTCACCTCAGAACCCGCATCTTTGACCAATTCCTTATTTATTACAGTCTTATAT
>CAYOMI010000144.1:0-4581 GCA_964405005.1 uncultured Planctomycetales bacterium
GGTTTATTTATATATTTCTTTGCCAAAATTAAATTAAAGCTCATTCCCCGCATAGATATTTTCTTCTTGAAGGATGTTCTCGGGATGATACCGGTGTTTGTTTTAATAAGCGTAGTTTCTTCGGTCTTTTTTGAGATAGATACCCTGATATTATCAAAAATAGTGACGATATCGGAAGTAGGGATATACAGCATTGCCAAGAAAATCGTGCGGGCGAATTTTCTTTTTATCTTTGGCGCTGCCACCGCAATGTTCCCCGTTATTTCGCAATCATTTTCCTCCTCCAAAGGCAAGATATTGCATTTATATAGGCTGTTCCTTAAATACATATTTTTATTAAGCATAGCCTTGTTGTTAATTACGCTCCTTTTTGCGCCTTTGGTTATTCGGTTATTCCTCGGCAGAAAGTTTATGGATGCGCTACCTATTATAAAAATATTGATCTGGTCTGTTTTGCCGTGGAGTCTTTCGTTCCTGCTATCCCGCTTCTTGATTTCCTGCGGGCAGCAGAACAAGGATTTACTGGCGTTGGGTATTGGCTTGTTAAGTTTTGCGGTATTCGGGATATTCTTGTCATTCAAATGGGCAAATTACGGGATGGCTTTTGCCAGTATCATATCCATGGCTATTCTGGCCGGGGCCCACTATTTTCTTACAAAAAAATACGTAATAACCCCTCTCAAGGGGACTTAAAATGCGGATTAAAAAAGCGGTACTTATTTATTTAAGGGGCCTGACCGATAACGATAATGGCGGTATGATGAGAGGATATTTTAAGAGAATAGTTACGCGGTTAAGGTTCCCGTATTTTAAGATTAGATACAGCCCGATTATTGCGTATTTTCGTAACCATAGGATAAAGGAACCTTCCATCCTTGAGGTAGGCTCGGGATCGCTGGGCGTCACATTGTTCTTGCGCGCGAAAGCCACCGGCTTAGATTTGAATTTCAGCGGCCCTGACTTAGGGTATTTGAGGATGGTAAAAGGAGATTGTAGGACATTGCCGTTTAAAGATTCAGCATTCGATTATGTGATATGCATGGACATGCTGGAGCATATTAACGCGCAGGAACGCATTCAGGCAATCAGCGGGATACTAAGGGTTGCTAAAAAAGCTGCTTTTATCGGATTCCCGACGGGTAGAAATGCCGAAGCCGCAGAGCAGGATATCCGGGATATATACGAAGAAAAAATAAAGAATTGGAAAAAAACGGAAGAAGAAAAAAAGGATTTTATTAAACGCAGCCTGTTTTTGTTAGAGCATAAAGAGCATGAGCTTCCTGATACGGATGCGGTATTAGAAGAGCTGCGCCCGGCGCTTAAAAAATATGATTGGGACCCCGCTATCATGGTGCTTAAAAATGACAGCGTAAAGATGTGGCATTATTTGGTGCTAAATAGGATGGAATTAAATTTCAGGTTTTTCATTATTAGTTTTATGATCAATCTGCTGCCTTACTCGCTCTTTAATACGGGGTGGGGAGGATTTTATCGCAATATATTCATTGTGGAAAAGCAAAAGTCATGAAGGTATCCGTAGTGATCCCGGTATATAATGCCCAAGGCACCATCGCCTCGTGCCTAAGAAGCCTGAACGCGCAGGAAGAACTGCCTCATGAAGTCATAGTAATCGATAACAACTCTACCGATAACAGCCCCAAGATAGTAAAAGAAAATGTCGCGGCTTTTCCAAACCTTAAACTGGTAATCGATTCCCAACCTAAAAGAGGGCCGGCAGCCGCAAGAAACAAAGGCATGCTTATAGCTACGGGGGATATCATTGCTTTTACTGATTCGGATTGCACAGCTAACAGGGATTGGATAAAGAATATTAAAAGAATATTTGCCGAAGATGCCGGTCTTGATGCGGTTGGCGGGATTGAAGTCAGCTCGCCTGCGGGAGCCTCTTTAACCGGTAAATTCTTATCTGCCTTTTGGTTGGCAGCTCCTAAGAAATTATCGAGAAGCATAATTGCAGCTAAAGAGGATTACTTAAGGGATATATATGTCGCTACCTTTAACTGCGCTTTTAAGAGGGAGCTCCTGTTAGATATCGGCGGTTTTGATGAGGCATTTTTTCCCACGGGAGAAGATATCGACTTGTGGATGAGGGCCTTGGAGCGGAACGCCAAGATTGTCGCCTGGGACTCAAGCTTAATAGTGTCTCATCAGCAAAATCTTTCTGCGCGGGGATTAATGAGGAAGACATTCAAATATGGAGAGGCTTACGCGCGTTTATCAAAAAAGCATTTTAGACATAAGATAATTTTTCAGATTCCCGGCCTCGGTCAATACAAGCTTAATGCGCGATTCGCCACGATAGTGGTAACCCAGCATTTTATGAAACTGTTTTTGCTAATATTAATTACTTCTCTTTCATTACGCGTTTCTTTTATGCTTACCTTGGCCGTTATTCTCTGCGCTGTTTTTTATTTCTTTTTTAATATACGGATCTCCGTAATCCGCAAAGGCTACGTAATTTCTTTATGGGATAACGCCCTGCTTTTGTTTTTGTTCGTTTTGCGGGAGTTGGCCGAGGAGATAGGCAGGATATGCGGTTCCTTAAGACATAAGGTGCTCTGCCTTTGATTAAGTAATCAGGATGAAAACAATGCCCATAAGTATAAAGATAGGGATACTGACGTGTTGCGCAATAGCTTTATTTTTTAATCACCCTGCGCTGATAGCCGATAATGCCGAAGGAGCCGCCCATAAGGTAGAAGTAAAGAATGGCTGGGTGTATGTAGACGGCGAGAAGTTTTTTGTAAAAGGAGTAGTCTATGAGGGCTGGAGACCAAATCAGTCCCCTGATCGCCTGGAGAGAATAAGCCCCGAATTGGTAGAAAATGATTTTAGATTGATTAAGGAGGCCGGATTTAATACTATCCGTACTGCCGGCGGTTTAACGCCGGAGATAATCGCTTCAGCTAAAAGGCACGGCCTTATGGTTATGCACGGAATCTGGTTTGATAAAGACATTGATTATCGAGACCCCGATAAGATAAATTATGCCGCGGGGATGGTCCGGGAAAATGTGGAATGGGCAAAAGATTTCGATAATATTATCACATATTTAGTTATGAATGAGCCGCCCGCGGAGAGAGTAAATGCTTCCGGTAAAGTTGGAACGGAGAACTTCCTGAATAAGATAAAAGAAGCAGCTAAATCCAAGGATCCTTACACGCCGGTTTCGATATCCAGCTGGATACCCGTTGCCTTTCTTGATTATTCTTGCTGGGATGTTGTCTGCTTTAATGCTTATATATATAGCCCTTTGGCTATTGCCTATTCCCTGGGTTATCAAAGCTATATCGAATGGTTGAAACAAGAGAAGGCCCGGGGTAAGCCACTTATCATTACAGAAGCCGGGATATCGGTTTCAAGAAAAAGCCTGGGCGAATATGAGCCGGGATTTTACAAATATGGAGGCAATACCCTGGAAGAACAGAAAGAAGCTGTTCTGAGAATGTACGATGATATTATAGAAGCGGATGCACAGGGGGCCTGTATTCATGAGTGGATCGATGCCTGGTGGAGACCGGGTAATCCTTCGGGGCATGAGGATCATCCGGAGGAATGGTACGGAATATTAGGAATTGACGGCCAAAAGTCAGATCCCAGAGGAACGCCCCGGCCGGTTTACTATGCCCTAAAAGAATATAACCAAGCAATTGTTATTGAGCCAAAGAAACTAAGATTCTATCGCGGAGAAATACCGGTAGAAATTTACGCTACAGAGAATGTTAGCCTCATCCAGTATCGTATAAACCGCGGTAAATGGGTAGATTTAACAAAGGAAGGGAGATCTTGGTGGAGGATCAGAATAGATTCGACCAGGGAAGAGGATGGTAAGCAAGCTTTCGAAATCAGGGCTTTGGATAAGAGTAAAAACATTCTCTCTAGTAAAAAAATAGATTTGTGGCTTGTTAATAAGACCGAGCCTTTATTGTTTACCAAGGTAGAAATAGCAATTGATAAAAACGAATATGCCGTAAAAGAAAAAATGAGGATTAAGATAAGAGTCACGGATGCCGATCATAAAGCCGTTCCTAACCAGATGGTATATTATTCTTTTTTTCAGCCTGTCGGCTGGAGTGAGTATAAGAATAAGAAAATAACAGATGCGAACGGAGAAATAAATACACAATTTTCAACATTTACTCCCGGTTGCATTGTTGTTTGCGCAGGAATTATATATAAGAACGGCGATTTTGAGAAAAGATTAGGCGATATAAAAATAGCATTGGTGAGATAGGGGGAGCTTTTCTGGTTTTCAATGTCGTTAATCTATGGTAGAATCGATTAGGTTTTATGCGCCTGTCCCCGCAGATTTGCTGCGCAAATCTAAGCGCAGGGACACGGCGATGCTTTCGGATAAATGCGCCTGTAGCTCAAATTTAATGAGGCCACAACTTAGCGATTGATAGCGAAGCTAAGTTGTTTGGCCGAATTAATCCCGCATAATATAAATCAGAAGGCACTTATGCGGGAGGATAGCTTGGTAAGAGTTATTATAGATTTTATATTGCGCCTGTCCCCGCAGATTTGCTGCGCAAATCTAAGCGCAGGGACACGGCGATG
>CAYOMI010000145.1:0-4576 GCA_964405005.1 uncultured Planctomycetales bacterium
TATCAAATCACTAACCTCAAATTGCACATCTTCTAAATCTTTTTTGCCTGAAATAATCACTGTTTGAAATCCCTCAATCTCATCTCCGGCACCAAAAAGGAAAATATCATTTTTAATTTCTATTTTTTTAAGATATCCCTCCTCAGGAAATACCCTATCCAATGCCGTTGTTACAGCAATAACATAATCTCCTTTTCCATAATTATGGGGCAGGAATTGTTTCCTCTTCACTTTAACCTTTCCCACTACCCAATTTTTAATTCCAGGATTAGTATAAGCTATCTTGATGTACCTCCTCCCGAAATGAGTGTTTTGAGCATAAGCCAGCCCCATAGTTACTCTATAATCTCCCACGGGTAACTCCAGCGGTATATCTATAGAAAATGGCCCTAAGTCTATTCTTTTATCAGGTTGCCACTGGCTTGTAGGTTTAGATAAAAACACATCCGCATTTACAAACCTACCCGGCCCAAGTCCTTCAAGATGAAGAAATAAAAAACAATCTTTTGCTAATTTTTGCGTAACCCTTAAACTGCAAGAAACCGTTACTCTTTCCCCCAGAAAGACCTCAGCTGGTTTTATCTCTATATTCAAAAGGTCTACCTCGGGCCCTCCATAGACATAACCCAAAAATATTAAAACCCATAAGTGAATAAAGAAAAAAATAAAAACCGGTCTTGATTTCAGTCTCATCTAAAAATTATTACCTAAAAATAGAAAATAACTTTGTTTTTATAAATGCCTGAAGGGTGGCTTTATGGACTGAAAGAAATTTAACTAAATCTTTTAATCTTAAGTTTTTGATATAAAAATAGAGGTAAGCCCCCACCTGAAAAAGGGTAATTACCTCTGGGTTAAGGCCCTTTATGCCTAAGGGGCTCTTGCCATACTTTATATAGTCATCCCAATTACGGGAAAGATAATTATAGCCCCCTTTACCGGCCTCGGCCATTCGTCTAATCTCGGTCCCAGGATAAGGAACCATTCTCCCAAAGGCAACTCTATCGCTGTTTAACCTGGCAGCAAACCTTATAGTATCTATAATTGTCATTTTAGTCTCATTGGGATGTCCAATTATAAAGAATGTGCCTACCTTCAGTCCAACGTCCTTGGCTATTCGCACCGCTCTTTCTGCCTTAGGTAGATTTATGCCTTTGCCTGTATTGGCTAATATAGAATTATTGCCCGACTCTATGCCAAAAAATAATTCTATGCAACCCGCCTCTTTCATCTTGAGATATATCTGGCGGTCAGCCAAACTAACGTGGCTATTTGCCGACCATTTCATCTTCAGTTGAGCTTTATTTTCTATAAGCAAATCCAGGAGCGTATCCAGCCAATCTCTATCTACCCCAAAGGTCTCATCGGAAAACCAAAAAAAGTTTGTTGTGCTCAGCGTCCTATTTCGCAAAATTTCCTTAATAACACTACCGGGTGAACGTTTTCTCAGCCGATTTCCCATCAGGCGCATACAAAAGTTACATCTAAATGGACATCCTCTTGTAGCAATGACAGGAAACTCTCTCTGTCCTGTTGGGGCAGTAGGAAATAGTTCCCAGGCAGGAAAAGGCAACTCATCTAAATTCTCTATCCAGGGGCGGGGAGGATTTAAATAAACGGCACCTTCTCCATCTCTAAATACCAGGCCTCTTATCTTAACAAGTTCTTCTCTGCTATCTTTTAACTCTAAACTCTGGGTCAGTTCCAAAATTGTATGCTCTCCCTCTCCTATAACCCCAAAATCAAATTCCGGAAATTCCTTTAGGGTCTGGATGGGTAGGGCTGATATGTGTGCGCCCCCGATAACGATGGGTATCTTTTGATTATATAATTTTATCATTTTAGCGATTTTTGCTGCGCAGAGAATATCTGGGGTCATCGCGGTTATGCCAACCATCTGCGTAGAAGAATCAAGGGTTTCTTTTGCTATGGCCTCAGGAGCCATCTTAGAGACCTTAGCGTCTATAACCTTTAAAATATGCCCGGCGGCCTTTAGTACTGCTGCAATACAGGCAAGGCCGTGTGCCGCCTCGCCCATTTCGCTTAAGGTATTTTTGTCGTAAGGATTAATGAGCGTAATCTTCATTCTGCCTTAACCTCTTTATTTGAGAAATATCTCTTCATAAACAAAAGCCGTCTGACTTAACATTTTATCTATAGAAAAATCTCTGCCCACCTTCTCTTTGGCCTGAAGCGCTAACCTCATCGCTAAATCCCTATTCTCTATCAGGGTTAAAATGGCCTTTGCTAAAGTAAAAGGATTGCGGGCATCCACTAAAAGAGCATCTTTTTTATCCTCCATTAATTCTGGAACACCCCCGACATCTGTAGCTACTATGGGCCTACCTACAGCCATCGCCTCTAAGCAAGATAAAGAGAATCCTTCGGATAAAGAAGGAATAACTACTATGTCTGCTATCTGTAATAATTCAGGTATATCGTTTCGCTCACCCAAAAAAATTACCCTATCTTTCAATCCCAACTTTTGCGTCATCTCAATCAGCTTTTGCTTAAGGCTACCTCCACCCCCAATCAAAACTCTAATATTGGGATAAGAATTTTTTAAAATAGAGACGGCTTCAATCAGATAGCGATGTCCTTTCTCTATCTCTAATCTACCAAAGGTGCCTAAAACTGGTGCATCATCAGGAATCCCTATTCTTCTCTTTATAGAACTGGCTTCTTCTGTTACCCGGAATTCTCCAACATCAACTCCGTTATTGATTACCACTACTTTGTCTTTCTGCGCTTTTAAATAAACAATGCAATATTTAGCCGTATCTTTACTGACAGCGATTATCCTATCGGGTAAGATTACCCTTAATCTCTGTTTGAGAAACTCTAACAGTGTTTTCTTAAAATAAGTTCCGTGAAATGTACTAACATGCTTAATACCACAAATCCTGGCAGCGCATCCTGCCCAGAGGTCGGCGTTTTGTAAATGGCTATGGATGATATCAATATTTTTCTTTTTTATTAATCGGATTAATCTAAAAAAATCAAATACCCCAAAACCGCCGTCTCTACGCAAGACGTATACCTCTACGGCCTTCTTTTTTAACTCCCCTTCCACGGCCCCCCCACACGTAAGGGCTATAACAATAACATAGAATTTATTCTTGTCTAATTTTGTGGAGACAGGTATCAAAAGTTTCTCTGCCCCACCATATTTTAAACCGTAAATAACTTGGGCTATGTTTATTTTTCTATTCACGGCATAGATATTTCTTGCAAGAAACTGTCTATACTCTTTCTAATATTAAATTCACCTACTATTCTATTCCGTGCATTCCGGACCAATTCTTCCCTTAATCTAATATTGCTATTAAGCAAAATAATCTTCTCTGCTATATCTTTATAATCTCCGGGCTCAACTAAAAATCCACTTACTCCATTTTGAATCAACTCAGGAATACCAGAAAGCGTTGTAGAGATAACTGGTGTCCCAATTGCCATTGCCTCAATCAGAACCAGAGGCATCCCATCCTGCACATCGCGATGCCTTGCCCTCTTTGAGGCCAAAACAAATATATCTGCTTCCCTGTGGGCCCTGATTATTCCTTCCCGGATAAATGGACCGGCTAATACCACGCTATCCTCTAAGTTCAAATGCCTAATTATCTCCCTTAATCTTCCTTCCATCGGACCTTCGCCGATAATCTTACAAATAAAACTGATACCTTTATCCTTTAAAATCCTACAAGAACGAATAAGGTCATCAAATCCTTTTGTGGGCATAAGCCTGGCCACAGATAAGATTCTTAGCTTATCCTGCATAAATCTGTCTCTCTCTAAAGGAAATCCTTCTAAATCTATCCCGTAATTTATAATCTTTATCTTTTCTTTTGGCAAATCCGGATAGAGACTTAATATATACTTTCGATTATAATTGGATATGGTAAAACAGGCCTTTGCACTCTTTACTTTTAAATTAAGCATTGTAGCATCGTAGAAGATATCGTGAGCATGACAGGTAAAACTAAAAGGTATATTTAAAAGTTTAGAGACACTCATTGCCGAGGTGGCGGGGTAATTGGCGAAATGGGCGTGGATATGGTTTATGTCTTTAGAACTAATATAAAAGGCAAAATAAGCCGATTTTGGGAAGATGCATAGATTCTTCAATAAAACAAGGGGCCTGTTTATACAATGCCTTAGAATATCAAACAAGAGCCTCAAATAGACATTTGGTCTATTCGCCAAAAAATAAATCTGCGCCTTCCATAATTCAGAACTGAATAAAAAAGGGCTGTAAAATGTGTCTTTTAAAAAAATTGCTGCTTCTTTTTGTATTAGTCTTTCTTTAGGTTTTTTTAATGAAAAGATAAAAAGTCCATGGCCTCGTTTTCTTAACTCTACCAATTCACTTAAGATAAAGGTCTCAGAATAACAGGGAAAATTAGAGACAATATAGACTATATTTTTCTCTCTATCTACCAAATTACCTTACCCTTTTTAAAGAAGAACTTATAAGTTCCGACTATTCCTGCTAAATTTCCCAGAAGGAATGCAAGGAAAAACCCTCTTAGAAATATTAAAGATAAAAAAGAAAAAAAGATTATAAACCAAAAAAAAG
>CAYOMI010000146.1:0-4485 GCA_964405005.1 uncultured Planctomycetales bacterium
GTCTCTATGGATTTTAAGGATGCGGATCTTAAAGATATATTAAAAATACTTTCTATACAATCGGGTCTGAATTTTGTGGCTGCACGAGGACTGGAAGATAGAAAGATTACTCTCTATCTAGATAAGGTCTCCCTGAAAGACTCCCTAGATAAAATATTTAAGGCCAACAACCTTACTTATGAACTCGATAAGGATTCCCATATTTTTATAGTAAAAGACTGGGGTGTTCCACAGAGAGAAATTATTACTAAAGTCTTTTATCTTAAGTACGCTACGGTTTCCTCTTCATCTTTGAAAGAAGAAATGAAGAATTATATACCTACTACTGAAGAGGGTGGCGGGACTTCAGGGGGAAGCACCGGAGGTAAATGGCAGATTGTAGATGACACAGGTATTACTAAAGTAATTAAAAAACTACTTTCTGAAAACGGCTCAGTAATTGAGGACTTCCGCACCAATAGCCTTATTGTGACAGATATACCCAGCAATATGCCCCGCATTGCCCAGGTTATTGCTTCTCTAGATGTGCCCCAGCCTCAGGTATTGTTAGAAGTAGAGATGCTGGACGTGAGTAAGAATACCTTGGATAAAATGGGAATTAAATTTAGTCAGACACCTTTTAAGGTAACGCTAAAAGGTACCTCAATAAGTACGGGTTTTCCTTTTCATAGTTGGGGTAAAACATTTCTTACAGGAGACGAGAAAGGAACCTTGGGGATAAATAACGATACAACTTTCTCAGCGCAATTGGATTTTCTGCGCACGCAGACCGATACAAAATATTTAGCCCGACCAAGGATTCTTACTTTAAATAATGAGACAGCGGAAATTAGAATTGCTACCAGCGAAGCTATTGGTATAAAAACCAGCACTACTGCTGCTGAGGGCACAGGTACAACTACTGCCGAAGCAGAAAGGTCAGATACAGGCGTGGTTCTTAGAGTGACACCTCAGGTGAATCTGGAAACTGGCGAGATTACGATGTTCATTTATCCTAAAGTTGCTGAAGCAGTCCAAGGGACCTCTTTTACGGTTGATAATAAATCCTATCAATACAAGGACCCGGAAGAACGTAGCACTAAATCAGTAGTGAGGGTAAAAGATGGTGAAACAGTAGTGATTGGAGGTCTGATTCGTAACGAATATACGAATATTGAAACAAAACTTCCTATTTTAGGAGACCTTCCTCTTATAGGAGCTTTATTTAGACATAAAGGAGGAGGCGATAACGATAGCCCAAAAAACAAACAACGGGAATTATTGGTTTTTATTACTCCGCGCATTATCAAAGATAGTAGTACAAAACTTGCCCAGATAGAAAAAGTCAAATTTCCAGAAAGGGAACAGAAGTCAGACTCAGCAGTCCAGCGGCAAGCAATTATCAATACCTACCTCAACAATTTTGAAGAGAAGAAAAAGTAATGGCTAAAGAGAAATATTTAAGACTGGGAGAGCTCTTAGTCAAGGAAGGCCTGCTCTCTGAAGCCCAGTTAGAGAAGGCAATTAATTTTCAAAGGCAGGAGGGCGGCCGCTTAGGTGAGATTTTAGTTAAACTGGGCTTCATTAAAGAAGACCAAATGGTGCGGGTCCTGGGTAACCAGCTGGGTATGCCTTATTTTTCTTTAGGCACGGGTATGCTTAAGCCCGCAGTTGACCAGGAATTAGAGAAATTAATTCCCCATGAATTTGCCAGCAAAAATTTAGTCCTGCCTCTCTCGCGCACCTTAAAATCTCTTACTGTAGCTATGGCTGATCCTTTGGATCTCATCCTTATCGATAATTTAAGGAAACTTACAAGTTGCGAGATTAATCCTGTAATTGCTACCAAGTCTGATATAGCTAAAGCTATTGAGCAGTTCTATGGTAAAGGTAAGATGTTTGAAGAGGCAGTAGAGGCTTCTTATAGCATAGAATCTGCACCTCTTGGTTCAGTTGATATAGAGGTTGTTGAAGAGGAGTTAAGTTTAGATAAACTCATTGCCCGGGCAGAAGAGGCACCTGTGGTAAAACTAGTTGATTTGATTATCCGTCAGGCGATCGATGAGCGCGCCTCAGACATACATATCGAGCCGTTTAAGGATAAGATTTCTTTAAGATACCGCATAGATGGCAAACTTTATGAGATCCCGCCGCCTTCAAGGCACCTACATCTACCTATTATTTCTCGCGTAAAGATATTAGCCAAATTGGATATTGCGGAAAAACGCCTCCCTCAGGATGGTGCTATTTTGGTTAAGATAGAGGACCGGCCTATAGATATAAGAGTTTCCACTATCCCTACAATATACGGAGAGAAAGTGGTTTTAAGAATACTGGATAGAAGCCAGGTGGTTTTGGATCTTCCTCAATTAGGTTTTGATTCTAAACAACTTGAGCAGATACGTAAACAGATAAATTCACCTTATGGCCTGGTTTTGTTAACCGGACCTACCGGTAGCGGGAAGTCAACTACACTGTATGCGGCCCTAAACGAGATAAAAAGCCCTACCAAAAATATTCTTACAATAGAAGACCCTGTAGAATACAAATTAGAAGGTATTAATCAAGTTCAGGTCAAGCCAGAGATAGGGCTTACTTTTGCCGCGGCGCTACGCAGTTTCTTAAGGCAGGATCCTGATGTGATGTTGGTAGGTGAAGTAAGAGATTTAGAGACAGCAGAGATTTGTATCCGTTCAGCCCTGACCGGCCATTTGGTATTAAGTACCTTACACACTAACGATGCTCCTTCTGCCATAAACCGTCTTATTGATATTGGAGTTGAGCCATTTTTGATTACCCCCTCATTACTCTGCGTACTTGCCCAAAGGCTGGTGAGAAAACTTTGTCCTGATTGTAAAGAGGCATACGAGCCTAGTCCTCAGGAATTAGGAGGAATAAAACTTAAAGCGGATTTAATCTACAAACCAAAAGGTTGCTCTAAATGCAACCAGATTGGTTATCGGGGCAGAACCTGTATTGCTGAAGTTATGGTGGTTAATGCTGATATAAGGAATCTGATTAGCCAAAGGGCTTCATATGAGAAGATAGTTGAGGTAAGCAAGGCAGCAGGTATGCAGAATCTCTACGATTCTAGCCTAAAGAAAGTTGAAGAAGGTATCACTTCGCTTGAAGAGGCGCTTTCTGTTACTCTAGGAATAGAATAATGCCAAAATTTTTTTATACTGCTAGAGATAGAGTAGGTAACAAAATTACTGCTTACGAAGAGGCCCCTCATCAAGAGGAGGTTGTTAGTCGGCTGCAAGCCCGCGGCCTGATTGTAATAAATGTTATATTAGGGACTCCTCCTGAGAAGGAAGTCAGGGCTAAGGTTAGGCACCGGCGTTACCGAATGGCAGGTGGAGAGCTGGTACTTTTTTGCCGTCAGTTAACCACTTTATTAGGCGCAGGAGTTACGATTTTAAAAACTTTAGATATAATTTCTGCACAGGTAGCCAGCCGTAAATTTTATAATATTATAAAAGATTTAGAGAAAAATATGGAGCAGGGATTGAGTCTTCATGAATCAATGGCAAAACACCCTGCGGTATTCTCGGATTTATGGATTAATCTGGTAGAAAGTGGCGAGGCCTCAGGAAATCTGGCAGTAGTATTGGAACGCTTGGCCAATTACCTGGAAAGGAACGCTGAATTCAAAAGAAGGATTATCTCTGCACTTATCTATCCTACCTTGCTTTTGGTGGTTGGCACAGGCGCACTTTTATTTTTAACCATTAAGATTATTCCTACTTTCGTGAGTATATTTCAAGGTTTTAACTTGAGACTCCCCCTAATTACTCAGTTAATTATCCAAGTAAGCCTTTTTATTAGGAGATTTTTCTTCCTTTTTATTATCGTCATTATTATTTTTTATTATATTTTTAAAAAATATACTCGTACTACAGATGGTCGAAAGAGATACGAAAAATTTAAATTGGGTCTGCCAATATTCGGTGAATTTTTTCGCGCCTTAGTTATAGAAAGATTTTCTTCGGAGGTTTCTACATTAATTGAAAGCGGCGTACCAATTTTATACTCCCTGGAAATTACGGAAAAAAGCGTGGATAATTTAGTGATGGCAGATATTATCCGTAAAATCAAAGAGGATGTCAGAAATGGCAGACCTCTCAGTCAACCTTTAGAACAGAGCGGTTTTTTTGAGCCAATGGTGGTGCAGATGGTAAATATCGGAGAAGAGATAGGCGAACTCTCGCAGATGTTTAAGAGAATAAATACTTTTTATCAGGGTTATGTTGAGACATTTTTAGCCCGCTTTGTTTCGTTATTTGAGCCATTGATGCTGGTATTTATGGGAATAGTGATTGGAATAATGGTTGTGGGGATGTTTCTTCCTATATTTCAGATTAGCCAGATTGGATTCAAATAATATTTCTTGACACTATCTATTTATTATTCTAAAATATAAAATTAATAATATTTAAAGAAAGGAAAGGAGGGGCGAAGAGGAAAAAAAAGAGTAAATATAAATATATTTAAAGAAAGGAAAGG